>JACRGV010000123.1 GCA_016212215.1 Nitrospirota bacterium | reverse complement strand
GCCGAGGGCTCATAAAGGGCAATGAAAACCCCACCCTCACCCTAACCCTCTCCCTGAGGGAGAGGGAGCTATGTTGATTCCCTCCCCTTCAAGGGGAGGGGTAGGGTGGGGATGGGGTTGATTTTCGGATGAACCGTCATGAGCGGGGCGATCACAAAGGGTAATGAAAATAGTAAACAGTAAGCAGTGAGCAGTAAACAGTAAAGGCAGGTCTTTATCTGCTAACTGCTTACCGCTTACTGCTTACTTGAGGTTATTTTCGGATGAACATGAGTCTATTGAAATTAGAAAATATACATGCCTCTTATGACCTTATTGAGGTATTAAAAGGTGTTTCCATTGAAATCAGAGGAGGTGAGATTGTCACTATAATCGGCGCAAACGGTGCCGGAAAGACCTCTACCCTTATGACAATATCAGGGATTGTGAAGGTACTCAAAGGAGGTATTTTTTTTAAGGATAAGAATATTACAAATAATCCTCCACATGAGATTGTCGGATGCGGTATTTCTCATGTGCCTGAGGGGAGAAGGATATTCCCGAGGCTTACGGTGCTTGAAAATCTGGAGATGGGCGGCTTTTTATGCAGGGATAAAAAGGAGATTAAGGACAAACTTACAATGGTCTACGATTATTTCCCTATTTTGGCAGAACGTAGCAGGCAGTTCGGCGGGACATTGAGCGGGGGTGAACAGCAGATGCTTGCAATAGGCAGGGCACTAATGTGCGGGCCTAAGCTCCTGCTTCTCGATGAGCCATCACTGGGTCTTGCCCCAATGGTTGTTTCAAAGATTTTTGAGATTATCAGGGTCATAAATAAACAGGGTGTTACAGTACTCCTTGTTGAACAGAATGCAAGGGCAGCCCTGATGCTTGCTGACAGGGGTTATGTAATGGAGACCGGGACTATAACTATGTCTGATAATGCAAAGGACCTCGCTGCTGATAAAAGGATACGGGAGGCCTATCTGGGAGAGTAAAGACAGGTAATAGGTAATGGGTATCTCAGGTAACTCCTTCCCATATCATTAAAAAATTATTGATTGTCTCCTGGCTGAAGCGTTTCAGGAAGCTGACACCGTATTTACTCCTATTTTCACCACAGGATAAAATATTTTTCACTACGCCGAACATTGATATATTCATACCTTTAAAATCACATTTAACATCATTATTTAGGTCTAGTGACATGGAGACATACAATACTCCTCTTAAAGGAAACAAATCATTCTCTGCAGCAAAGGCACATCCGCCTATTGATATATTGTCAAGCTCAGTCCTTGAACTGATGATTTTTAAGCGGTTAATATCATCATCTAAATAGGTAAATACCTCTTTTTTATCCTTTCCTTCCTCCTCATATAATCCTATAGTCTCGTTTATCAAAACTTTATCATTATGTTCTGCTGACCCTTTGCCCGTCGTTCTGATAACGAATGTCCTTTTGTCCAGCAGCCACAGAGTATCTTCATTTACCTTTGCATAATTGATGAATGTCCTTGAAGGCGGATAAAACCGCCTGTCTTTCCGTGGATCCTGAAATTTCAAGACAAGGACGGGATCTTTTATCTGATGAACAAATGTCTGAACTACGTAATTGCCCTTTTCAGTTGGAAATGATGCAAGCATTAATTCCCCGACAGGCGCCCTGAATTCAGACGGTACACGTACATATAGAAACTCCTTATCAAAGCCAATAACTTTTGTATTCCACTCCTTCTTATCAATAGTTACTAATTTTATGGTCTTTTGCCTGTTTCTGAATTCTTTTAGAAGTTCTTCATCTATCTTATCCGGGGAGGCTATCTGGACTATGTCTTTTTCAAGTGATGTAGAAAATGTGAGTACACGTTGTAAATTGAACTTTTCTTTTTTAGTGTCACCAATAATAACTTTACTGTTCAATTAATTAAAAACCCTTTTCTTTAATTACAAATCAAGGTATTATATCTTAAATTTAAATTTAAGTTAAGATATAATATTCAGCAGTAAATATCAATAAGGGAATTCTATGGATAAAGAAAAGATGGTTCAGAGGATGTTTTCATCAGCAGCAAAGCGCTATGACCTTAATAATTCAGTGCTGAGTTTTGGGATACACCATTACTGGAAACGGTATGCTGTGGAACAGACATACGTACAGCAGGGAAATAGTGTCCTTGATGTATGCACCGGAACTGCTGATATAGCCATCCTGCTTGCAAAAAAGGTTGGCGCTTCAGGCCATGTTGATGCAGTAGACCTGAACAGGGAGATGCTGGAGGTCGGCAGGCAGAAGGTAAAACAGGCCGGACTTGATAAGTTAATCACATGTACTCAGGGGAATGCCGAGTCCTTGAAATTTGGGAACAATAAATTTGATGCAATTACAGTCGGCTTCGGTGTCAGGAACGTCAAACACCTTGAAAAGGCGTTTACAGAGATGTTACGGACAGCAAAACCTGGCGGCCGAGTCGTGTGTCTGGAGTTCACCCAGCCTGAAACACGAATCTTCCGCTACATATATGATTTTTATTCATTTACCTTACTGCCTGCAATCGGTACGGTTATATCAAGGGACAAAACAGGCATATACAATTATCTCCCCGACTCAATAAGAAAATTTCCCCCTGCAAACAAATTACGCGACCTGATGTTAAGAGTTGGATTTTCTAAAGTAGAATACGAAATGCTTTCAGGAGGGATCGTGGCGGTGCATGTGGGGACTAAAGGAAAGTGAACCGTGAGCAGTGAGCAGAAGTAAGAAGTAAGAGGTCAGAAGTAAGAAGTTGAATTGAAAGATAAAGATTCCCTCCCCTTCAAGGGGAGGGTGCTAAGATTATTCCCCCTCCCTTGACGGGAGGGGGTTAGGGGGAGGGTGAGCTATGGAGATTTTCGTATGACAAACAATATGCCCCATTTCTTCCTTATACTTATCATCTCAATCCTTTCCTTACCAGGGATTTCCTTTGCAGGGGTATACAACTATCAGGAAGTTCTAATCGGTGAAAAGGCCGCAGGCATGGGCGGCGCTTTTACAGCCCTGGCTGATGATGCAACTGCAACATACTATAATCCGGCCGGTATTATACAGATTCCATTTAACAGCATGTCGGCCTCTGCAAATGTAATCACTTACAAGATAAGAAACGGAAAATTTTTCCTTAAAGATAATGAGAAGCTGAGGTCGTTTGATTTTATTCCAACCTTCTGGGGAGTTACTGCCACAACATTTCTTGGCAATGTAGGTTTCTCTATTGTTGTGCCGGAGTCTGATAATTTTGAACTACATGAGCTCTATTCTAATGAACACCTGCTTGGTTATGACTGGAATACTGCAAGGGCTGATAGAATATTTGAATCAAAGACATACCTCCTTGGCCCCAGTTACTCATTTAATGTCAACAAAAGTCTGTCGGCAGGGTTCTCTTTATACTTTTTATACAACAATTTTACGGAAAATGTTTATAATTACTGGGATACAGAATATACAGATTCTTCTGATAGTAAGGCTTATACCTTATTATTAGAAAACAGCCGCAGCCTTAATGGTTCAGGAACAGGAGTTACAGGGAAATTCGGCGTACTATACAGGATAGGAGACAAATTCAGGATAGGGCTTTCATTAAAACCAACCGCTGAAATTTCTGAAGAAGTGAAGGTTCGCCAGGTTGTATATATGAGTAATATAAGTAATGACAGCCCGGTAACTGTAAAAGCATTCAGCCGGGGAAATGCGGAGGGGACAGTGTCTTATACAAGGAAACTGCCCTATTCATCTACGCTCGGAATGGCCTACTTCCCTTCAGAGCGTTTAACTATAGCCCTTGACCTATCATACTATGGCCCGGTTAATTATGCTGAAGTAACTAAAGCATTAGATGACAATCTTAAATCAGTAGATGCTTCAAGAAAAGTTATTCTTAATGAATTATTGAACGGAAACCTGGGGATGGAGTATATGATTACACCCAAGATACCTTTGCGGGCCGGTATTTTTACTGATTTATCCTCTGCGCCAAAAGTTGAAGATATTCACGCTGCCCAGGCAACTCATATTGACAAGTACGGGTTAACATTAAGTTCAGGTTCAATTAGCGCAAATTCAACTGTTATAGCAGGGATTAGATATGGATTCGGTCATGGATACGGCACTGCTTCATCATACAGCAAGGATAATATAGAATATACAATTAGAAAAGAGGAATATACTCAAGGAGATCTTGCTTTGTTTATATCCGGCACATACATGTTCTAAGATTTCTTTATTGACACCTAAGTTATATTTAATATAAGATAGCCTCAGTTATCTCTTCTTTGTTATAACTCCGCTTTAAATGTTGACTATTCACAATTTATCGAAAGGTAAAACCTTTATGAAAAAAATCATTACAAAGGCAATTTTAATTGTATTATTAGGTGTATTTTGTCTTGCCAATGGATGTGCTACACAACCTCAGCAGAAGACGGATACGGATAAGGTTAAATCACATGCTGAGGATAGTTACAAAGAACTTCAGCACGAAGAACACCATTAAAAGACAAGTGAACTCCCATGATCGGGTTGCTCACAAAGGACAATGAAAACCCCACCCTCCCCCTGACCCTCTCCCTGAGGGAGAGGGGGCTATGTTGATTCCCTCCCCTTCAAGGGGAGGGTTAGGGTGGGGATGGGGTTGATTTTCGGATGAAGAGTGAATAGTGAACAGAAGTTAGAAGCAAGAGGTAAGAAGTAAGAGACTTGGTAAAAAACATATAGGGGGAAACTATGCGGACTACTATTCAAGCAAGAAATCTCATAGCGATAGTTTTTGTAATATCTCTTGTGCTTGTTTCAACTGTATCTTATGCCAAAGACAAGGAGTATAAAGGTCCGAAAAAGCGTATAGCTGTAATGGATTTTGAGGATAAAAGCAGTAATCAGCATGCCGGGTGGCATGATGTAGGACGCGGTATGTCTGATAGCCTTGTCACCGCCCTTGTCAAGACCAATCGTTTTATCGTGATAGAGCGTGAGCAGATTAATAAGATAATGAATGAACAGTCATTTGGATTATCCGGTGCTGTTAATCCTGATACAGCCGCAAAGGTTGGGAAACTCATAGGAGTAGGCATGATAGTGACCGGCGGTATAACAGAGTTCGGTGTAAAAGAATCAAAGCTGGGTGTCGGCTCACTTGGAAGGGTTCTTCCATTCGGCGGCGGTGCAGGTATGAAGACAAATACAGCACGTGTGGCATTAGATATAAGATTTGTTGATACGTCAACAGGTCAGATAATGGTTGCAGAAAAGGCAGAGGGTGAAGAGTCAAGTCATGGTGTTGATATTGACCTCTCAATAGCACCGAGCGTTGAATTCGGCAAAGAGGGTTTTGACGAGACAGTCATAGGAAAGGCTTCCCGTAAGGCAATTGAGCAGGCAATTGAAAAGATAAGCAGTGCAATGGAGAATGTCCCGTGGCAGGGTTCAGTAGTAAAGGTCAGCGGCAGTCAGATATTCATTAACACAGGCAGTGATGACGGTAGAAAGGCCGGAGATACTTTCATAGTATACCGTGCAGGCGAAGAACTTGTTGACCCTGACACCGGTGAAAGCCTCGGCTCTCAAACAGAGAAGATAGGGAAGATTCAGATTACAGAGGTAAAAGACAAGAGGCTGTCAATCGCAAAACCAGTAGACGGCAGCGGGTTTATGAGAGCGGATATTATTAAAGACAAGTGAATAGTGAACAGTTAACAGATTCAAGAATTCAGAAGCAAGAAGTAAGACAGGAAGAAGAAAGAACAACTAAAATTCCCTCTCCCTCAGGGAGAGGGTTCTATAATTTATTCCCCCTCCCTTGACGGGAGGGGGTTAGGGGGAGGGTGAGCTATGGAGACTTGCGGATGAATCATAAAAAACAAAACTTATTTAAACAAAGTAATAGCATCGCATACCTTGCCCTAATATTATTAGGGATAAGCTTCTTCCTCCTATCAGGCCGCTCTGCGTATGCCGGTGAAAAACTCAAGGTGGCTGTGTATGACTTTGAGGCTTATGGTGTCCCTGAAAACGTGGCACAGAGTGCAACAGACCTGCTCAGGACGGAGTTATTCAGGGGCGGGTATTTTCATGTGATGGAACGTAAGCAGATGGAGAAGGTACTCAAGGAACAAAAGTTTCAATTAAGCGGCGCAGTAGCAGAGGAAGAGCTGGTTAATCTTGGAAGGATATTATCAGTTCAGTTAATGGCAATGGGGAGCATGAACCGGCTCGGCAGAAAGTATATTATAAATCTGAGGCTTGTGGATGTAGAAGAAGGGAAACTAAAGGCCGCTGAAACAGTTGAGGTCTCAAGTGAGGATGAGATTCATAATGGAATCAAGTCACTTGCAAAAAGGACAGCAGAGTTAATTCCTGTACGGGGAAAGGTGATTAAAGTTGAAGTAGACGATGTAGTAGTTAGTCTTGGGAGCATGGACAAGATTGATAAAGGGTCAATGCTTAAGGTCCAAAGGTTTGGAGAGACATTTAAGGATCCGTCTACAGGTAAGGAATTAGGCAGGGCAATAACCAGAGTGGCAACCCTTCGTGTAGAAGAGGTTATAGGAGAGCAGATTTCAAAGGCCAAAGTTGTTGAAGAATCTGAAAATCTTCAGGTGGGTGATATGGTTCTGATATTAACAGGGGCAGGGACTACAAAACAGACCGGCTCATCATCAGAAAAGCCAAAGGAATCATATCCGTATCCCCCAGCCTCCCCTTCTTCACCGGATGAGATAAAGAAACCGGTACTGCCGCCGCCGAGTTTTTAAAGACAGTGATTAGTGAATGGTGAATAGTAAAGACGTAAGAAGTATGAGGTTATAAATTAGCGCCCTGTACCATGGTTTTCGTAGCGTTGGGGTTTACCCCCAACGTCTCAGGAGTAACATGGAGATCTACGTATAGATGAGCCATAGACGTCGGGGATGAACCCCGACGCTACGGTCTCAGGGAGAGGGTTAGGGTGAGGGTGGGGTTTCTATGGTGAAGAATTTTGCAGAAAGTGAGGTGATACAGAAGTCTTTGTTTACAACAACATATTATTATTTTCCTGAAAGGAGATTGCTATGAAAAAACTCATACTCATTATTACAATTGCGATGGTCTTTGCCTTTTCAAACATGGCAATGGCTGAACAACCTCATGTCAGTGTGGGACTGAAGACATGGGCTGCAACGTGGGATACAAAACTGGATACAGGCAGTGGAAATAAAGATTTTTCATCAGATTATGGTTTAATGTTAGGACCAAGTGTAAACGTACAGTATGATAAATATTTTGCAGGTGCAAGTTATCTATTTGGGACTTTTTCATTTCCAGCAGTATCAGTTGCCGCCACTGATATAAACCTTGATGCAGATAGAACTGACATGGACATTTCTGCAGGCTACTATTTTCACCCTAATGTCGCCGCTTTCCTTGGATATAAACTAATGGATCTTAAATACAAAATGAAACTTGATCCTTGTGTTTTGGGTGTATGTGGTGATACATCAAAAGAAACAAGAAACGGACCTGTTCTTGGTGTTACGGGACATTATCCGATCGAGGGGTCAAGATGGGTGCTATTTGGGAATCTGAGCTACGTATTCCTTAATTCCGAATTTAAAGACTCTTCAGGAAACAAGGATACAAGCAAAGTTACAGGCCCTGCTGTTGAGTTCGGAGGGGCTTATACACTTGAGAACATGCCTCTTAGTTTATTAGTAGGATTAAAATATCAGAATTATGAATATGATACAGCAGGAGCTGCAAATGATACCTTTAGCGGTCTGACATTTGGTGTTAATTATCCAATTCAGTAAATGATAACTTACAAGGAGGGTTTAACATGAAAAGACTTAATTTCTTAGTATCTTACAGTTTACTTGTTGTTATTCTTGGATTAGGACTGGTGGTCGGATGCGCTCCTAAGGTTCCGCCCGCGGCTCAGGCGCCTGCATGGGTAACAAAAGGGAGTGCGGCATTTAATGACAATGGGGTAAAGGTATTCTATGGTGTCGGTTCTGTCAGCGGTGTAAAAAATAAGTCACTGGCAAAGACTGCATCTGAGAACAGGGCAAGGGCTGAAATTGCCAAGATATTTGAGACCTATACAGCGTCACTTATGCGGGATTACATGGCATCCACAACAGGCGGCGCTGAGGTAAATGCACAGTCAGCAACCTCTGAAGAACAGCATATAGAGCAGGCAGTCAAGACATTCTCTGCTACAACATTGAGTGGTGTAATGGTTATAGATCACTGGACAGACCCGTCAGACGGGACAGTATATTCCCTTGTAAAACTTGACCTTGATGCATTCAAAAACAGCCTTGATAAGGCAAAAGAACTTAACTCAGCAGTAAGGGATTTCGTAAGAAAGAATGCAGAGAAGTCATTTGACAGACTTGAGGCGGAAGAAAAGAAGAAGTAGGAAGGGTTGAGCTGAAGAAAGAAGTAAGAAGTAAGAATAATAAAAGGATGATGAAAATGAGGCCACCTCCCCTTAGTCCCCTCCAGCAAGGGGAGGGGAGATATGAAAGATTGCCGAAGATTCCCCCTCCCTTGACGGGAGGGGGTTAGGGGGAGGGTGAGCTATGGAGATTTTCGGATGAAACTTTTCAGAACTAAAATAATATTTCTCATATTAATATCATGCATTGTCCCCTTTTTAAATTTCTCTCCCGCTTTTTCTGCCTCAAAGCCCGACTGGTTAGAAGGGAAGAGCAGGAAATATCCTGATGACATGTATCTTATTGGAGTCGGTTTTGGAGATACACGCAAGGCTGCTGAAGATGCGGCTTATGCTGCCCTATCAAGGATATTTCAGGCGGACATCCAGTCAAAGACAAGTGAGTGGGAGAAGTATGTACAGACTGATGTTAAGGGAAAGAGTCAGAGTACCCGTGATATTAAGATTGATCAACTCACATCCGTTGCCACGAATAAAGTCCTTGAGGATGTTACAGTCGCTGATATATATGTAAGTGAATCTGAAAAGCTTACTTATGCCCTCGCGGTTATGGAACGTCAGCATGCTATGGAATCACTTAAAGAGAAGATTGCTGCAGCAGACAAAGACATTTTGGAATTACAGAAACAGGCATCTGAGTCGGATGATAAGATTGAAAGGGTGCGTGCACTCCGCAATGCCATGAAGACCTTTCTAAACAGAGAGGTATATAATACAGACCTTAGGATTATAAGTACTGCAGGAAAAGGTATTGACCCTCCTGTCAGCCTTGTAAGTATAAAACAAAAGATACAGGACCTCTTAACCAAACAGATACACATAGGTGTTCAGGTAGACGGGCCTCACCGTTCAGACATAAGGTCTTCTATTATTGAAGGACTGACTAAAGAAGGCTTCTCAGTTGAGGAAAAGGGTGACCCTGCAAAATTAGATATACTTGTTAAGAGTAATATTGAGTTTGAAAACGCTGACCTTCCTCAGTGGAAATTTGTAAGATGGAATATTACTGTTGACCTCGTGAACCAGAAAAGCGAAAAGGTCTTTGGAAGTTTTACCCGCAACGGCAGGGAAGGCCACCTGAACTTCAAAGAGGCAGAGGCAAAGTCAGTCAGGGCACTCCAGAAAGAAATCTCCGGAGGACTGAGTCAGATGCTTGTTTCGTTTATCTATGGGGTTGAGGAGAAGTAAAAGGAGCAGGCTGTAGAGAGAAGTAAGGAGCAAGAGGTTAGAAGCAAGAAGTAAGATAAGGCTAAGATTAAGAAAAGCAATATAGGGAAGCGAAAATTCCCTCCCCCTTGAGGGTGGGGGGGGTTAGGGTGGGGGTGAGCTATGGAGATTTTTGGTTGAACTCACATGAACCAGGGTTCACAAAGGGACATGAAAATCAGCGGGACAAGAATGTCCCGCCTATCCTCATAGATATGGATAGGCGGGGTTTTCTTACCCCGCCGGAGGGGATTTTCGGATGAATATCTTAATCGCAGGGGCAGGCGCCGTTGGCGGCTACTATGGGGCAATGCTCCATAGGGCCGGTCATAAGGTTTCTTACCTTGTAACGCCGCGAAGCTATGCGGTAATCCATGAAAATGGGATAACAGTTAAAAGCAAAGGCGAGGTGTGGACATTCCGTCCGGAGGTATCTATAAAGCCCAAAAACCTAATGCCCTGTGACCTCATAATCATAGCAGTAAAGCGGAATGATACTGAGAAGGTGCTGAATATCCTACAGCCCCTTGTAAATAAGAGCACAGTGATCCTCCCCCTTCAAAACGGGGTAGACAGCGAAGAGGAGATATTAAGGCATATACCGGACTCAAAGGTGCTCGGGGGCATTGCCTTTATAGGTGCAAGACTGGAAGAGACGGGAGTTGTTGTACACGAAGGGGCAGGTTCATTAAGTATAGGCGAGCTTGATGGAAAAGAGAGTGAACTTGTCCAAACTATAGTAAAGATGTTTAAGGATGCAGGAGTACCGGCTAAGCTCTCCCGTGATATTTACAAGGGTAAATGGCAGAAGCTGTGCTGGAATGCAGTATTTAATCCCCTCTCAGTTATTCTGAATGGAAAGATAAGTTACATACTAGATTCAAAAGATGCCATTGACACAGCCCGAAAAATATTCACAGAAATCAGGGCTGTAGCAGAGAAAAAGGGGATAATAATAGACGAAGGTTTATTGGATGAGCATATAAAGGTTACACAAAATCTGAGAGAATACCATACCTCCATGTATGAAGACTTTGTAAAGGGAAAACCAACAGAAATAGACTACTTCAATGGATTGGTTTGCAGGGAGGGAGAAGCATATAATATTCCTACCCCTGTGAATTGTACTGTAACATCACTTGTTAAAGCCATTTTATCCCGCCGGGCAGGTTGACACCCCTACATACTTTCTGTTAAAACATTATGGGCTTATGGCACTCATTAACTACAACTCAAAAGAAATAAATGCAAAGATTGTGTATTACGGCCCTGCACTCTCCGGTAAGACTACGAATATTAAAAGTATCTTTGAAAAGATAAATCCGGAAAAAAAAGGAAAGCTGATTACACTCCCAACGCAGGGTGACAGGACACTCTTCTTTGATTTTTTTCCATTGGAGGCAGGAGAGATAAGGGGATACAAGATGAGGTTTCATCTCTATACTGTCCCCGGTCAGGTATATTACAATGCAACGAGGAAGCTTGTGTTAAAAGGGGCTGACGGGGTTGTGTTTGTTGCTGATTCTCAGAGGGAATCAATGGATGCCAATCTGGAGTCAATTGCTAACCTGAGAAAAAACCTTGCAGAGCAGGGGATTAATTTAGACGATTTCCCGTTCGTGATTCAGTACAATAAAAAAGATCTGCCTGATATCCATAGTCCGGATGTGCTTAACAGGGAATTAAACCATAGAAATGTACCTTTTTTTACTGCATCTGCCTCAAATGGTGAGGGTGTACTTGAGACGCTTACTGCAGTCAGCAAGTTTGTCCTTGCTGATCTAAAAGAGATGATAGAAACCGGGAAGCCGCGGAAAAGGATGCCGCCGGTGCCGGTGCAAGAAGCACCAATACCAAGGCCCTCAATATCTCCACTTGCAGAGATAGAGCGAACAATTGACAAAGTGGAAAAGGGAGAGGATTTAAGAAGCTGGGTTCAGGATGACTCGCGATTAAAGGGATTATTCCAAAGATCAGGAGAAACACCTTATGGAGGTCAGGAAGAAAAACTTGACCTCAGTAAGCCTGTACCCGAGGCATCTAAATTTGCTGACACAATTATGGAAGGTATTTTTAATGTTGCCTTAAATCTTAAACTGAGGGTTATAACTGCAAAAGAAGGAGATAAGATAAAGGTAAAAGGGATCGAGGTCTCAGACTTTGAACCAAAAGAAATAGATGTAACGAAAAAATAAAATATTAAAAATCAAAAATCAAATATGAAGAAAATGGCATATTTTTTAGTATTTTTGATATTTTATTTCTAATTTTTGATTTACTTAATATTAAGGGAGGTATCTATGTCAGGACACTCAAAATGGGCAACCACAAAACACAAAAAAGCGGCAATTGATGCAAAGAGGGGGAAGATATTTACAAAGGTTATCAGGGAAATTACTGTTGCAGCACGGGCAGGCGGCGGAGACCCTGATGGAAATCCAAGGCTGAGGACTGTTATATTAAAGGCAAAAGAGGCCAACATGCCTGCTGATAATATTAAGAAGGCCATTCAAAAGGGAACAGGAGAACTGCCCGGAGTCAATTATGAAGAGGCGATATTTGAGGGTTATGGACCGGGTGGTGTTGCCCTTTTAATTTCTATTATGACTGATAATAAAAACCGTACAGTTCCTGAGATAAGACATATGTTAAGCAAAAATGGAGGCAACATGGGTGAGGCCGGTTGCGTTTCATGGATGTTTCATAAGAAGGGATATATCGTTGTTGATGGTAAAGGGGTAGATGAGGATAACCTTCTTAACCTTGTGCTGGAGGCAGGGGCAGAAGATATGAGCCGTGACGGGGATAATTTTGAGATCACCACATCAACAGATGATTTTGAAAATGTAAAGACTTCTGTTGAGAAGGCAGGTATTCCAATATCCTTTGCTGAGGTTACTATGATTCCGCAGAATTATATGGACGTTGATGATAAAGCCGCTGAGCAGGTTTTGAGGCTTATAGAACTGCTTGAGGACCATGACGATGTACAGAACGTCTATTCAAATTGTAATATCACAGATGAACTCCTTGCGAGGCTGGAGAAGTGACATAGGTTAGAAGACTGAAGGCTGAAGGTAGAAGCAAGAGGCAAGAAGTTAGAAGTAAGAACTCCTCACAAAAATTCCCTCCCCCTTGATGGGGGAGGGTCAGGGTACCAAGTGTATTCCCTCCCCTTCAAGGGGAGGGTTAGGGTGGGGATGGGGTTGTTTTCAGATGATCAAAGGAGCATCCAATGTTAGCCTTAGGCATTGACCCGGGCACTACGGATACAGGCTATGGTTTAGTAGAGAGTAGGGGTAGTAATTTATTTATCCAGTCGTATGGCACCATTAAGGCATCTAAGAAGTTTGATATGAGCAGGAGGCTTCAGGCAATCTATCTTGAGGTTGAGAAGATTATAAATACACATAAACCGGATGCAGTAATTATTGAAAAGGGATTTTATTCAAAGAACGTCCAGTCAACCATCAAGCTGGCACAGGTAAACGGTGTAATAATGCTTGCCTCAGTTAATGCCGGGGTTCCGGTGTTTGAATATACACCATTGGAAGTTAAACTCGCAGTTGTCGGTTACGGGGCTGCAAAAAAAGAGCAGGTACAGCACATGGTGTATCATATACTTAAACTTAAAGAGCCCGTAGATACTGACCACGCGGCAGACGCACTTGCTGTTGCGATTTGCCATATAAACAGCAAAATAAAATATCAAAGATAAAAAGTAAAAATTATGTTATATTTTTGATATTTTATTTTTCATTTTTGATTTTAATATGATAGCCCTGATTCGCGGTAATCTGATTATTAAGGCCCCGCAGTTCGTAGTAGTTGATGTTAGCGGTGTAGGCTACAAGGTATTCATCCCCCTTTCCACATTTCCGAAACTACCTCCATTAAAAGAAGAGGTAACATTCCATATTCATACCCATTTAAAAGAGGATGCAATCCAGTTATATGGTTTTTTGAGCATCGAGGAGAGAGACTTTTTTCTGACACTCCTCACAATTTCAGGGATAGGCCCTAAGATGGGGCTGAATATAATGTCCGGCTCTACCCTTCCTGCCCTCATGGAGATACTTGAGCAGGATGACGTAAAGAGGCTGAGCATGATACCAGGAGTAGGGAAAAAAACCGCCGCAAGAATAATCCTTGAGTTAAAGGAAAAACTAATATCAATCGCCTCATCAACCGCAGAAAAGGGAGAGCCACAATCAAAAATAACCGCCGACGCACTTTCCGCATTAATAAACCTCGGCTATTCAAGGGCACATGCAGGAGATGCAATCAACAGGGCTATAAAAGACAGCAAAAAGGAAACACTTGAAGAGGTGATAAGAGAGGCGTTGAAAGACCTATCATCCTTAGGTGGTAGGTAGAACAAATGATGACCTAAACTATATTATAAGGAGAAAGAGTCCTTCTTGTGATAAACAAGTCCGTTATGATAAATATTAGAGAATAATTTTAAAGGAGGTTAAGAATGCCAACAAGATACCGCTATACAATAGAAATTATCCCCGAAGAGGATGGTATTGGATATTATGCAGTTGTTCCTTCTCTGCCAGGTTGTTTTTCTCAGGGCAAAACAATTGAAGAGGCTAAAAAGAATATCAAGGAGGCCATATCCTTGCATATCAAATCTCTTAAAAACGCAGGATATCTTAAAATAATGTGAACATCTGGGGCACAATAACTATGAATAATACAATCAAAACCACACACAAAATTATTAACGGTGATTCAAGACAAATGAATCTATTGGCCAATGAGTCAGTTCATCTGGTAATTACATCTCCTCCTTACTGGCAGCTTAAAGATTATGGTACTAATGATCAAATCGGATACCATGAAACCTACGAAAGCTATATCAATAATCTGAATCTTGTCTGGAAGGAATGTCATAGGGTCTTGCAGTCCGGATGCAGACTCTGTATCAACATCGGTGATCAGTTTGCCCGTTCTGTTTATTACGGGCGATACAAAGTAATCCCGATCAGAACCGAAATTATTAAATTTTGTGAAACAATAGGTTTTGATTATATGGGGGCTGTTATCTGGCAAAAGGTTACAACAACCAATACCACAGGCGGGGCAACTATAATGGGGAGTTTCCCCTATCCGAGGAATGGAATCCTGAAGTTAGACTATGAATTTATTTTACTATTTAAAAAACAGGGCGCCCCGACAAAGCCTTCACAAGAACAAAAAGAGTTGTCAGTAATATCTAAGGAAGATTGGAATACATATTTTTCAGGCCATTGGTATTTTACAGGCGCAAAACAGGATGGGCATATTGCTATGTTTCCAGAGGAGTTACCTGCCCGGCTCATTAAGATGTTTGCCTTTGCAGGTGATACGGTTCTTGACCCATTCCTCGGCAGTGGAACGACATCAATGGCTGCCCGCAATCTTGGCCGCAATTCAATAGGCTACGAAATAAATCCTGAGTTTATTCCTGTTATCAAAAATAAGCTGGATATTACACAAACCGACCTTTACGGAACGGGTTACGAATTCATGAAAGATCATGTAAAAACTGACTTGAACAAGGAGATTGAGAAACTCCCGTATATCTTCAAAGACCCTCATGAACTTGATAAAAAGATTGACCCTAAGAAACTTCAATTCGGCTCTCGGATTGATGATAATAGAGAAGAACGTGAAAAGTACTATTCAGTTAAAGAGGTTATCACTACTGAGTTAGTTAAACTCAGCAGTGGAGTGATAGTCCGTCTTATCGGGGTAAAAGAAAAGAAGACAGTGAACGGTTCGGCTGTCAATTTCCTCATGGAAAAAACAAGAGGGCAAAAAGTCTTTCTGAAATTTGACAACCATAAATACGATAACGAGAACCATCTGCTCTGTTATCTCTACTTAAAAAACAAGACATTTCTAAATGCACATTTAATCAAAGAAGGCCTTGCAGAAGTGGATTACTCCATTGATTTTAAATATAAGGACAAATTTATAAAACTTGGAGAGCGGCATTAAAATAGGGTTGAAAGGATACAATATGAATATCAAATATTTCCGATGGATTAAGATTATTATAATTGTATTTGTACTTAGTTCATGTGCAACGGCACCACAGAAGATCTTCCATCCGCAGGCCCTCCCTAAGCATCAGAAGTGGGTTATGGTTGATAACATTCCTGTGGTTTATACGGAACAGGGTGATGGTGATGCTGTTCTTATATTGGCTGCTTATCCTCTTGGGGTTGAGGCATGGGGCGAACTGGCGGGATTCCTCAGTAAATCTTTCCGTGTCATTGTTGCAGAGCCTCCTTATCTTAGTGAACCGGATGCCTTTGGAGAAGACAAATCATCAGAACACCTTCTTCTGGTATATCGTTCTTTTGTAAGAAAGCTTGATCTCAAAGAGGTTCATGTTGTTGGCGCCGGTGAAGGCGGCGGGCTTGCTGTTGCATTCGGACATCACTTCCCTGAACATATAAAGACTGCAATCAGCATCAATGGCTTTGAGGGTCTTACATGGTCAGCTAAAACCAAAGAGATGCTTGATGATATATATTCTTCGGAGCAAGAAAAAATTACAAACCTTTTGGCGGCCGGCTCTTTACGGTATAAACAAGATTCGGCTTTTCGTGATAGAATCACGGGCACACTGGAACTGCTTCCTGATAAGGAAAAGGTAAAGGCATTACAAAATCGTAAGGCTGATCTGATACAGGATATCAATTCATTGTATATCCCTGCCATGATAGAGTATATTGATTTTCCTATTCTCATGATCCGTTCAGACCATGATGCCATACTTCCTGAAAATTATGCTGAGTATGCACATAACCGCATACGTGGTGTAAAGTACCAATCATTACAAAACTCAGGTCATTTTGCATTTCTTGATAAGCCTCAGGAGACAGCGGAAATCATAAGGGCTTTTATTCAGAAATAGGGTAATGCCATTACAGCGGGGTTGGAAAACCCCGCCTATCTCGATAGGCGGGACATTCTTGTCCCGCATTCGCAAGGGAAATAGGATTCACATATAATTGATGCAGTGGCCATCCCTTGTTGAATTCATACCTAATAGAATATATAATCCAGCAGTAATCAGGAATCGGAAGGGAAAAATATTATGCCGGACAATATATTTACATTGCCGTTGGACGATGAAGAGAAGAGGTATGAGGCGAACCTGCGTCCTGAATCTTTGGCGGAATATGTGGGACAGGAGAAGGTAAAGGAGAACCTGCATATATTTCTGGAGGCAGCAAGGAGGAGGTCGGAGTCATTAGACCATGTCCTTTTCTATGGCCCGCCTGGTCTTGGAAAGACAACGCTTTCCTATATAATCGCAAAGGAGCTTGGTGTTGGCATCAAGTCCACATCCGGTCCGGCAATAGAACGTCAGGGGGACCTCGCGGCTGTACTTACCAATCTGCAAAGGCATGAGGTGTTATTTATAGATGAGATCCACAGACTCAATCCAGCAGTTGAGGAGATACTCTATCCGGCTATGGAGGATTACAAGCTCGACCTGATAATCGGTCAGGGGCCAGCGGCAAGGACGATTAAGCTCGACATCCCAAGATTTACATTGATAGGTGCAACAACAAGGACAGGACTGCTTACATCTCCATTACGTGACAGGTTTGGAATTGTCATTAGACTTGATTTCTACCGGCCTGAAGAGCTTCAAAGGATACTCATGCGGTCTGCAGGGATACTTAATACAACCCTTGATGAGGATGGGGCAGAGGAGATTGCAGGACGTTCAAGGGGGACACCGAGAATAGCAAACCGGATTTTAAGAAGGGTCAGGGATTACGCTGAGGTGAAGGCTGACGGGAAGATTACGAAAGAGGTTGCTGTTAAGGCCCTTAAAATGCTTGAGATTGACGAGAAGGGCTTTGACTTAATGGACCGGAAGCTCCTGCTTACCATAATTGAAAAATTCAACGGCGGCCCTGTCGGGCTTGAGACAATCGCCGCAGCAATCAGTGAAGATAAAGATACGATAGAAGATGTATATGAGCCGTTCCTGATACAGGAGGGCTTTATAAACCGCACCCCAAGAGGCCGTCTTGCAACACCGAATGCCTACAAATACTTCGGCATCGCCATGCAGAGTGAAGAACAGAGCAGGTTGTTTTAGAAGGCAAGGTAAAGTTTAGGGTTCTTCCGGGATTCGTAAACAATATTCCTCCCCTTTACAAGGGGAGGTTAGGTGGGGTAGTTTTTAATTCGGAGAGATTCATTGACAAAAGTGTTCAATAAAACAAGTGAAAAGCTCAAACGGAGAAATTTAAGACAAGAGATGCCTAAGGCTGAAATGTTGTTGTGGTTAAAGCTAAGAGGCAAGGGATTAAATGGTTTCAAGTTCAGGCGTCAGTACAGCATTGGAAAGTTTATTGTGGATTTTTATTGTCCACAGCTAAAGTTGGCTATTGAAGTGGATGGGGATTCTCATTTTACTGAGAATGCTGTAAAAAACGATATAGAAAGACAAAAAATTATTGAAGCTTATGGGATTACTTTTCTGCGTTTTACCAACCTTGATATTTATGAGAATCTTGAAAAGGTTATGGACAGGATTGATATAGAGATGAGAAAAGATACCTCCCCTAACCCCTCCTTGTAAAGGAGGGGAATGCTTTGGTTCCGGTTTATTCGGGTTAGGATTGCTATTTTGTTCTATTGCGGGAAGCTGGACATGTACCCCACAAATCCCAGTAGAACCAAGTTTAGAAAGGCAAATTAAAAGTGAAAAAGGAAAAACATAATAATATAGTGGGGCCACAATTTCTTAAGTTTATTGTTCCACTTTTAGAAGTTTTAAAAGAGCGAGGTGGAGCCGGCAAACCCTTTGAAGTAAGGCCGTTAATAACAGACAAGTTAAAAATACCGGAAAGTGAGGTTCAACAGACTCTGGAATCAGGTGTTTCAAGAGTTTATAATCAGATAGATTGGGCAAGAAATTATTTAAAAGAAGGTGGATTTATAAGTGCAGAAGAGCGGGGAATTTGGAGATTAACAGAAAAAGGGTTTAAATCAAATTTAAGTGAAAATGAGGTATATAAATTATTCAAAGATGTCCAGAGTAAATTTCAAAAAAAAGAAATAACTTTGGAGGGTGTAACTAAACAAAAAAGACGTAGCAATGAAGATGTTGATATATCTGATAGACCTCCGGAAAATCAGAAACACCTGCATGAAATTTTAAACATACTGTTAAAACTTCCCCCTTCAGGATTTGAGAAAATTTGTAAGAGATTGTTAATAGAGGAAGGGTTTGAAGACGTTGAAGTAACAAAGCAAACCAGAGATGGTGGTATTGATGGTGTTGCAAACCTGATTTTAAACAGATTTATAAGTTTCAAGGTATTCTTCCAATGCAAAAGATATAAAGGCACGGTTTCCTCTGAAACCGTTCAAAAGTTTAAGGGTGCATTAGACGGCAAAATAAAACCTGGAGATAAAGGAATTATTATAACAACTGGGTATTTTACTCAAGATGCTCAAAAAGCATCAAAGGAAGGAAGGGTTCCTATTGAATTAATAGATGGTGATAAATTGATTGAGATGTTTGAAAACAAGAAATTGGGAATCCAACAAAAAACAATTTATGAAGTTGACTATGATTTTTTTGAGGAGTTTAAGTAGTTAACAGGCTGGGCATTATAGAATCTCCATCCATAATAGTTATTATATGTTTAAACCTAAATATACAATTACATCTGAAATTCTTAATAATATCGGAGGCTCTTGCAAAAGTCTCCGTGACATCTGGTAAAACCGGCACAAAATTGGATTTTGCAATTTAAAAATCACCTATCGTACAAATTAGATCGTTAAATTACACTTTTTAAGCAATCCAAGCATTTTCAGGGCGTACTTC
>JACRGV010000122.1 GCA_016212215.1 Nitrospirota bacterium | reverse complement strand
TGGCTAATCACATGAGCAGTGAGTCCATACGATATTTGTGTGAAGAACTTAATTCAACAGAAACAGTATTTCCGGGCACAAATCTGCGACTGGTTTACGAACTGGTATCTTAACAAATTCCACGAGGTCAGGAGGTCTGACGTTGCAGCAACAAAGGCGTAAAGGCTTCCTGGCGCATTGGAGCAAAAACCGAGTTTTCATTTACAGGCACAGGTGTCAGGTGGATTGGCACAAAGGGGACAAATAAGGGTAAGGCAAAGATATACATAGATGGGGTGTATACAGGGGTAATGGCAGACCAATATAGCCCGGTGTCCAAATATCAACAGATTATTTATCAGAAGATGAGGCTTTTACCAGGCAGCCATACTATTACTATTGAGGTCTCAGGTTTGAAAAACCCAAGCGCTACAGGGCACAATATAAGTATAGATGCCTTTGAGATAGTGCCGTAATTATGCAGAGAAGAAGAAGCAGGATTGGTCATGTCAGATTAAACTTTTGCTTCCTTTGCATCAAAAATAATCGCTGGAACCGAAATACTTGGGGCCTTTGCGATTCGTTCTGAATTTTCCAGTGTCTTTATAATCCAAAAAACCTATGGATTCACGTTTTCACGGGAATGACGACTTTTGCAAGAGCCTCTTATATTTAGCCCATGTAGTGTCTGTTTTTATAGTTCCTGACCTGGTTTTATTCCCACATCACGCAATGCCTGTTTTAACAGTTTTGTAAGCTCTAATTCTGATGCCCAGTATTGAAGATATTCCATATCCAGTAAACTTTGCTGTACCTTCAAAACACCTACAACATCATGCCATTGGCGATCAGATATACATCCTCCCATACGATACCAGTCCAGTTTGTTGAGAATAATATCCTCAGGAGACGCAAGGTAAAATTCGACTGATGCCTCCTCCTCATCCAAGCTATCTTTTCTTCGTCTCTTGAAAGATTCTTTGTGATAAAGCCCTTCTTTAAGGATAAAAACATCCACTTTGAGCATAGTTTCAAGATGGATCAGATTGAATGAAGCACGGTTTTTAATTGCCTCCAGAATCATTTCTTCGTCAATGTAATAAGATGCTTCAAGCATTGTTACCAAAGAATGCACATGCTGGTTTTTTAAGTCTGATACCATGTCTACATCCAAAGTTGCGCGGGCTATACCGTAAGCAGAACTGGCAACAGAACCTCCGATATAATAGTAAACGCCTAAATTTTCAAAGGCTTCAATTACAGGTTTTATAGCGGCTAATATGTCCGGAGGTTTCATAATGCCTTTTGATCCAGATATTCACGGAGACGATCAGATAGCTCAGTTCCGTAATGATAAGCAATAAAGGTCAATATTAATTCTCGCTCATTTAATTTCGGATTCGCCCGCTTGATTGCTTTTCTTGAAAGCTGAATGATGCTCTGAGAAAACGAACGTGTGCGGGATACTCTCTTCGCTATTGTTGCCTTACGAATCAAAGAGATTTGAATATTTTCAGCCTCTGGATATGTATCAATAGATTGCTGCATCATTTTTCCGTACCTCTAACCTCGATGAAAGGCTGCTGATTAAACTTTTGCTTCCTCTGCATCAAAAATAATAGTTGGAACCGAAATCCTTGGGGCCTTTGCGATTCGCTCTGAATTTTCCAGTGTCTTTATAACCCATTGCCCCACGGCAGCCCTTACAACTTTCTCTCCACATCTGGGACATACTCCGGCAGGCACGCCTTCCACAACAATTAGTTCTCCATGAATCCAGAAATCCTGTTTGATATACCTCTCTTGCAAAGGGGTATCGCAAATTTCACATTCTCCGTAATCATATCCTGTAACTCTTGTCTTCATTTTCGCTCCTCCAAAGCATACGTTGTGATTAATAATAGTTTTCCTGTGCTCTTGATTCTGCAAATGACAGCGATCTTTCTTCCGTCTGTTGCAGGGCCAACAACCTCATAACGTGTTCCTCTGGGGTCTCTGGTAAACTTCCGATTTATTTCTCCATTGGTAATGGCCATTTCAATATCTGCAAAAATAAGATTATCATTCGCCAACTCTTCAAAGAAGTGTGGAAGAGCAAATTCATATTCCTGATTCCTTAGTTTTTCTCTAATTACATCAATAATAGCCAATAATAATAACCCTTCTTTTTCCCATTTATTATAGCATAGTCTCTACTTGTGTTAGTCTACAGCCATAACTCTTTGCAAATCACTTTCCCCCCCTCAGCAGCTCCCCAAGCTTTCTTATCTCCTCGCCGTATAGTGCCCAGTCGCCGCGGCGTTGGGCTTCGAGGGCGCGGTTGTAATGGTCTCTTGCTTGTTGGAGTGCCTCTTGGCCTATCTTCGCAACTACCGGCTCTCTGGTAACAGTTCCGGCTGTTTCTTTTTCTGTAGTGACCCTGCCGCCGAACACTGATGACAGAGCAGCATCAAGTGTCTCTTCCATGGCAATGCGGTTTTCATACGCCACGATTACCCTTTTCAGTTCAGGGATTTTGCCGCCTTCGGCACGCAGGTAGATCGGTTGGATATATATGAGGGCTTCTTCAATCGGGATTACCAGGAGGTTGCCTCTGATAACCTCTGACCCTCTCTGATCCCATAGAGAAATCTGGCGGGAGATCTCTGCGTCCTGGTTGATGCGGTTGACAATCTGGGCAGGTCCGTAAACCAGTTTTTGTTTGGGGAAACGATACACCATCAACTGCCCATAAAAATCTCCGTCATTACGCGCTACCATCCATGCTGAGAGGTTGTCTTTGCCTCTGGGTGTAAACGGGATCATTAAGATGAACTCTTCCTGTATTTCACCGGGCAGTTTCATAATCATGTGCCTCATCATAGATGACGTGTCAGTCTGCTTTCCTCCGGCAATAACCGGTATCTGCCACTGGTCTTCTTTGTTATAGAAAATCTGTGCCTCATCCATGTGGTACACAGTATAAAGGGCTGTCTGGTATGCAAACAGGTCTTCTGGATAACGGATGTGTGACCTCAGGTCTTCACCCATCTCATTAAGCGGGAGAAAAGAACCTTTAAAAATTTTTGCATAAGTCCGGATAACAGGGTCTTCTTTGTCGGCAATATAGAACGCCATCTTGCCGTTATATGCGTCAATCACTACCTTGACGGAATTTCTTATGTAATTGAGGCGATTGCCGGTTATAGAACCGGTTGAGTCACCAAGCATTTCGGCATAAGGGTAGCGGTCTGAGGTGGTGTAGGCGTCATATATCCACTTCAACTCCCCTTTTTTGGTGACTACCATATAAGGGTCATTATCCAGTCTCAGGAAGGGCAATGCCCGCTGGACCCTTTCCTCGATATTGCGGTAATACATTATTCTTGAGTCCGGTGTAATATCATTGGACAAAAGGATCTTCAATGACCCGAATCGCATGGCAAACAGGGCCTTACGGAACATGGATCCGATTTGCACTCCACCGGTTCCTTTATATTCTGCAAATACATTTTCATCACCTGAAGGATAGTCAAACTCTTTTGTCTTAGTGTTCACCACTACCCAGTTGCTTGCAAGTTCTCCATAGTATATCTCCGGCCGGCTCACTGAAAGCGATGCCACACTTGATGCCGGAGGCAGGTTTTTTAAAAAGAGCACCGGCAGGCCCTCTGGGGTAACTTCATTGACAGGGCTTAAGGTGAGGCCAAAGCCGTGAGTAAAGGTTAAGTGTTCATTAATAAATGTACGCTGAGGCAGGCTTGCAGGGTTAAGCTCTCTTGGAGAAAGCAGAACCTGGCGGAAGTCGCCGTCAAAACGGTAGCGGTCATTATCAATAGAGATAAAATCATAGTACGTGCGTATTTCCTGCAGTTGGCCGAATGTGTCAAGCAGCGGTTCACGATCCCATAACCGCACATTTTTTATGGTGGAGCGGTTCTTGTTGATGTCCGCCATTGTAAGGACTGCCTCGCCTGTAAGATTGCGTTCTACTATCTTATCCAATGCATAAGCCTTTTGCGTGGCCTCGATATTATGTTTGATAAAGGGTGTTTCTTTGATAAGTTCATTAGGTGCAATAACAAATTTCTGCAGGAGGGCTGGGTAGACCAGACCGCCGATGATGGAGACGAGGGCATAAGAAACAACAGCAAGGACAATGAGGTTATAGCCGGATCTGAATATGTTTATAATCACCAGAATCGCCGCAGCAATTGCAATAAAAATAAGTATCTTCAGAAAAGGGAGCATGGCGTGGATGTCCGTAAATCTCGCGCCGGTAAACGGGCCTGCAGAGCTGTAGAGCAGATAGGGGATTCTGATGGCATAAATTTTATAGGTTGTTAAAACAAACCATAAGGCAAGAAGAATTGAAATGTGCATCTTCGCTGATTTATCTATGAATAAGGACTTCATAATTCCAGCGCCAGTGCCTGGGCCAGGGTAATTGAAGACAACAGCGCCCCGCAGTGCGTAACTCGCTACAGAGCCGATTAGAGATACAATAATAAGCCAGAACCCCAGCCCGACTAAAAGATGAACAAACGGCAGATCAAAAAAGTAAAAAGAAATGTCTCTGCCGAATATGGGATCCTGCACGCCGAACGGTGTTGCGTTAAAATATTTAAGCACTGTTTCCCAACTGCCGGCACCGGCCAGTCCTGTGAATAATCCAAGTATAAGTGATACAGGAAAGGCGAATGTATTAATGAATCTTGTCAGATCCATCTTTTTCACCATGCCGGTCTCCGCCCCGCCGCCTTGCGGCATCCGGACAATCAACGGCTTTGACACAACAAGCCGTTTCGCCAGCGAGAGGTTGAAGTAGATGATGACAAAGCTCAGAATACCAACGCCCAATCCCATAAATATCTTTGTAATAAGGATTGTGCTGAAAATATTACTGAAGCCGATCTCCTGAAACCAATACCAGTCCGTCAGCAGACCGAGGAAGTTGGGTACTATAAAAATAACCAGCAATATAACGCTGTAGATGATGTATGAAATAAGTTTTTTTGAGATCATTGAGGCATTATACACAACATGGCATCATTAGTCGAATGTTATAGAATGAGGTTAAATTTAAAGTTCTAACTTTATTTTTTGTTTTTATTAAGCTACTATAACTATGAAATCGTGAAAAGAAATAACAGACAATTTAAACAGGAGGCGTTTATGAGTATTTCTCCAAATATAGCAAAGGCATTATCTGACATTACAGGTCAACCCAAAGTGGAACTGGCTATTCACGATATTATAAGAGATGCTGTGGAACACCGTCTGGAAAAAATCCATTCTGAGATTAAGAGGCTTGAAGAAAAATACCTTATGCCTTTCAAAGAATTTGATATGAAATTCCAGTCAGAAATGATACCTGATCAGTTCAGTTACTCTGTTGAAAAAGATTATTTAGAATGGGAAGGTCTTGTATCCCGTAAGGGTAAGCTCGAAGAAATATTAAAATATATTCTATGAATATATCCGAATTTTCTCAAGAGATAATAGAAGCCTGTTCATTATGTTACTTTATAACAGGATTTGAAACTCTTCTGTATGAAGACCCGGTGATAAAAATCAGGGCAAACATAGATAATAACACTTTTATCGAAATATTCTTTAACTCTGAGACGGACAAACATTCATTTGCACTGATCAAAAATGATAAGAGAATATACGGAGTGGACAATACCAGGAACTGGCATCTTCATTCATTTGAAAATCCGGAGGCTCACCTACCGCATCAACCGACATCTTTTCATGATTTCATAAAACATTTGGAAGAAAATAAGACTAAATGGCTTTAAGCCTGAAAATATAGCATTTCCAGAAACATTCCGTTGTCCTTGTTTCATAGGCGGTCATTATCCAGTGGTTTTGTTTTTCCTCTCTTATAGGCCTATAGGACTCCATCAGTATTCTTGAAAAATTGTTCTGACATCCTGCTAATGGCTTTCAACGAACCGGATACTTGTTACCGCACATGACAATATAATAGAATGATTCGTGTTGACTTGATTGGAGTTGATGTGTAATATCTATCTCGTTGCAGGCATATCCAACATAGAATATTCTTCAACCTAAACAAGGCAATTCCAGTTATAACAATAAGCGAAGATATAACACAGGAGGAAGTCTGATGGTAAAAAAAATACTCGCATGTCTGATTATATTATTAAGTATCAGCAGTGTTCTATATGCAGCAGAGAAAGGGGTGAAAGGCCGTTCGGGTGACCTTTTCAAGGCACTGGAGGGAGAAGAGAAGGCACGCACACCGGATAAAGAGGAGATTCCTCCAAAAAAGGATGAGCTTAAGACTGATCGTAAATCCGATACAAAGCCTGATGAGAAACCTTCTGTACTTCCGCAGGTTCGTTATCTCTCTGAGTCTCAGTTGAAACAGGTGAAAGAGCTTGAAGGGGTATCAAGGAAGGGCATAGAAAATATTGGTGTATGGGAAGATATTCACTCCCCAAGGGTTATCCAGTTTGACCTTGCAGGAGATGAAGTGAAAGGGAGTAATAGAATTGAGAATGGGTTAAAACTGATAGCAAAGTATGGAACCTTACTGAAAGTATCTGATACAAAGACACTGAGACCGGTAGCGTCTCCTGAAATGCGGGGCGATTGTTCTATATTGCGGTTCCAGCATGTTATTGATGATGTACCGGTGTGGGGTTCAGGTCTTTCATTGATTGTTAGAAATGACGGCAGCACGTCAGGCATTGCCGGACGCTATATTCATGACGCAAATGTCAAATCAATTAAACCCTCTATATCAGTTGAAAAGGCGCGTAGTCTTGCATTCAAGTCATTAAATCCCAAACAGGCCGGTGAGTTAAAAGGAGGTCTGACTATCCTTTCCCATCATAATCTATCGGGGCCTGATAAGAAGGATATTCTTGCATGGCATTTTATTATAGAAGATAAGCGGTCGGGTATGAGGAATAACCTTTTTGTTGATGCAACTAACGGGAATGTTACTATAATCCCTGAACTTATCAGAGACGGACAGAGGGGAGAGACAGTGTCATGCACGCCGCATGTGGATGGAATCCCAAGGTATCATATCAGTGAACAGACAGGGGTTCCGGATTATTACTCCTTTGTCCATTTTGGCGGACTTGACCTTAATTTCGGGAAAAATGATGTCCTTCCTCAGGAGGTAGTTTATAAATTCCTTGAGGAGTATCCGGCTATCTTCCTTACAGGCGATCCACGGAAGCAATTAAAGATTAGTAAGGTAAAGCGTGACATGTTCGGCAATTTTCATATTACTACTGAACAGAAGTACGCTGATATGCCTGTATTCGGGTCAGGACTCAATTTTGATGTATCGCCCGACAAAAAGCTGTTGTCTGTAACAGGGAATTTCGTTCCTCAACTATACCTCCCTGCAGAGCCTTCAGTACAAAAGCCTGAGGCTTTTAAGTCGTTGTATAAACAGATAGCATTAAGTAATTGCAAAGAAAACTGTAATGACCCTGTTAATATAAATAATATCGTGAACGCAATGGAGAATCAGGTAACTACAAATAATACTGAGGTTGTTTCTGAACTCGGAATATTCCCCGGAAAGATTGTTAAAGGATACAGAGGAGAAAAGCCCCTTGAGAACAGGCTGTCATGGAAGATAGCCGTCAATGGCTGGCTTGGGTATGTGGATGCACTTAATGGTAATGTACTTTACAGCTACCGGACTATTGAGTCGGAGACACCCCGTGTATATAATGCCGGAGGCAGTGCTGAGGTGCCGTATATGAAGAATAGTTATATGACAGGTCAGGCACAGGAGGCGAATTATAATAATGATACAGAGGCTAAAGCGGTAAGAGATTCTCTGAATGGTGCATTCAGGTATTTTGTAGATGGGCAGCGAAATGGACTTTTCCCTATTGTGTACGAAGGGAGTCCGCCGTGGGATCCGAATGGGGGAAGCCTGCCTGCAATAATAAACCTCGGCGACATAGCAACAGACCTCTTTAGCCAGGGAACAACGTGTGCAGGTCGAACTTCCAATGCTCACAGTGTACCGGGATTTGGACCTGTACCTAGCTACCTTGGTTTCTGTCCCAATCTTGGGAATGGCTCTGACGTGGTGACACATGAGCTATTCCATGCCGTAACAAGGGAGACTGCAAATCTGACTTATGCAGATGAATCCGGTGCACTCAATGAGTCATACTCTGATGTCTTTGGGGAGTTGGTATATCTTAATGCAGCTACCCCATGGATTCATGGTGAGGTATGGGCGTCTGCAGCGGTTAATCTCCCTGGTGCTCGGAGGAATATGAGAAATCCAGGCGCAGCAGGGTTTTCAAACCAGCCAGGTACTATGGATGGTGATTGCTACAGGGGTTCAGCATGTCTTACCAATTTCGCAAATAATAATAATAATAATGACGACGCAGGGGGAGTGCATATTAATAGCGGTATCCCAAACAGGGCCGCAGTCCTGCTCTCTGACAGGGTTGGTATGGATAAAGTCGCTGCCCTGTATTTCTATGCACTGAATTTTTATCTGCGTAACTGGTCAGGTTTTTCAGACCAGATGATCGGTGTATTTAACTCCTGTCAGACATGGATTAATTCTGATGTCAGCAGCCATACATTTAATGATGAGCTGACAAACAGAGACTGCAGTGCAGTGCTGTCTGCCTTTCAGCAGGTCGGAATTGCCCCGAATATTGAGTCCGGATGGTGGAATCACCCTGCAGGGTTATTAGGCTCTGATGGTGATGATACATGGTTCAGAGGCACGAGGCTTTACAATGGATGTAGTGTTCAGGATGTCAGGATAAGGGTTCAAACCCCTACAGGTGAGAATGCTGCGGACTCAGGCAATGGGTATCGTTATAACTACCACGGTGACTTTGGGGTCAGCCTTGACCCGCAGGACTGGCATCAGGGAGGGGAAGACCTTGAGATGAAGATACACTGGTGGCAGAACAGCTTCCGAAGCGTTACATATCTGCCATTACCGGTATTAGCTCTTGGTCCGGGTTTGACGGATAGCGGTCAATGTTATACACCGATTGGTACTGAGATTATTCCACCACTTGTTTCCGAATGGAATGAACATCTATATAATCCATTTCATGCAGACGATGTTGACGTTGTCAGACCATCCGGATGGGATGCAACAAGGATGTTACCACCACGGTGTACTGTTATAAAGGCAGTCCTACAAAAAGAAACAGATGATGGACGAATAGAAACGCTTAGGACCGAGGATGGAGACGCATCCGGTGCATACATAAGAGATAGTTATACATCATATACAAGCGGCACAGACCTTACCCTTGGAGTACGCTGGTGGACGTCCTTTGATCTTACTCCGTTGGTAGGCGGGCCACGGAATATAAAATACCGGGCTGCCTATACTATTTCACAACCCTTTGGGGTGGATTGTACAGTCAACTACAGGTAAGGTTATTTGTTATACGTGGTAATTTTTTAAGGAATTTCGAGTGATCTGTCATGAGCCTTCGGTTCACAAATGGTAATGAAAATTAACCACAGAGACACAAGAGGCACAGAGAAAAGATTTGAGATTTATAAATAAAAAATCTCTGTGTCTCAGTGCCTCTGTGGTTAAAAATGAGATTTTCGAATGAACCGTCATGAGCCTTCGGCTCACAAAGGTACATGAAAATCAGCGGGACAGGAATGTCCCGCCTATCCTCGTAGATATGGATAGGCGGGGTTTTCTTACCCCGCCGGAGGAGATTTTCGAATGAACCGTCATGAGCGGGGCGCTCACAAAGGGGGATGATAATGAGGCTCAGGATGAAACAACCCCACCCTCACCCGGCCCCTCTCCCTGAGGGAGAGGGGGCTATATTGATTCCCTCCCCTTCAAGGGGAGGGGTAGGGTGGGGATGGGGTTGATTTTCGAATGAAATATTACCTTATATCTGCAATAATTTTGCTGCTTGTTCTAATTACACCGTTTGAGGCAGTGGCGGACGAGCTGATAAATAAAGGGGACTCTATAAATCTTGAAAAGTGTATGGAGATTGCTTTATTAAGGCACCCCGGTATTATTGCATCAAAGAATACGGTCAATGCCAATCAGGGAAGGATAGGACAGGCGTCTGCAAATTACTATCCGCAGTTGAACTGGTCAGCAGGTTATAAGAGGTTATCTGCAGAATCTAAGACTACTCCATCAGGTACAAATACAGCAGATACTAATCAATATACAAGCAGTCTTTCCCTTAATCAGAATATCTATGATTTCGGAAAAACGTCTTCTCAGGTTACTATTCAGGAATTGAATCTGGAGTCCTCGCGTTCAGACCTTGAGAATATATCAGAGCAGGTATTATTAAATGTCAAAAAGTCGTATTACGGAGTATTGCAGGCCCGCAGGAACAGGGGTGTTGCTAATGAGACGGTTAAACAATTTGAACAGCATCTTGAACAGGCAAAGGGTTTTTACGAGGTCGGCACAAAACCCAGGTTTGATGTTACAAAGGCGGAGGTTGATCTGAGCAATGCAAGGCTGGGCCTGATCAAATCTGAAAATGCACTTAAAATTGCCGTTGCAAACCTCAATAATGCAATAGGGCTTCCAGATGCACCGGAATATAGTATTGAAGATAATCTCACATTTCAAAGCTTCCCGATAACCTTCGAAGAAGCACTGTCAGAGGCATACAAATACAGGCCTGATATAAGGTCAATCAGTGCAAAGGTACGTGCTGCGGAATACTCCATTGATCTTACTGAGAAAGGATTTTATCCGCTAATAACAGGTAATGCTGCATATAATTGGACAGGAGAGAGTTTGGGTTCCATTAATGACAATAAGAGCTGGAACATAGGAGCAACCCTTTCATTTCCAATATTCAGCGGCTACTCCACAACATATCAGGTAGAGGAATCATCCGCAAACCTGAGTGTCTTAAAGGCAAATGAAGAATTATTACGTCAGAACGTATTCCTTGAGGTACAGCAGGCATATCTAAATCTGCATGAGGCAGGGGAGAGGATACCTGCGGCAGAGCTGACAGTAAGGCAGGCAGAGGAAAACCGGGATATAGCAAAGGGGAGGTATGATGCCGGTGTCGGCAGCCCTATTGAGGTTACAGATGCAGAGACGGTATTAACCAATGCAAAGACAACCTATATACAGGCCCTCTATGATTATAAGATTTCGCAGGCAAACATTGAGAAGGCCATGGGGAAGAGCAGAAGTAAGAAGTTAGATGATAGAAGTTAGAAGCAAGAAGGTAGAAATAAGATTGCTGATGAACCCTCATGAGCCTTCGGCTCACAAAGGATGATGAAAATGAGGCTCAGGATGAAACAACCCCACCCTCACCCGGGCCCTCTCCCTGAGGGAGAGGGTGCTTAGTTTTTATCCCCTCCCCTTCAAGGGGAGGGTTAGGGTGGGGATGGGGTTTCATAAATGGCCATGAAAATCAGCGGGACAAGAAAACCCCGCCTATCCTCAATCTATATGTGGATAGGCGGGGTTTTCTTACCCCGCCGGAGAGGATTCTTGGATGAAAAAGATACTGATTGTAATTATTATCGTTCTAATTGCCGGTGCAGCAGGACTATTTCTATTCAAAAATAATTCCAAAGAACAGAAGTTCAGAACTGCAAAGATATTAAAGGGTGACATACAGGAGGCTGTTACTGCAACCGGGACGGTAAATGCCGTAACCACTGTCCTTGTGGGGACTCAGGTCTCAGGGACAATAAAACATATCTACATTGATTTTAATTCACCGGTTAAGAAAGGTCAGCTCATAGCAGAGATAGACCCTTCTGTATTTGAGGCACAGGCAGAGCAGTCAAGGGCAAATCTTCTTTCAGCAAAGGCAAATCTGGATAAGGCTGAGGCTGCACTTACTGATGCTAAGCGGACTTTCGACAGGAATAAAGAACTATTTTCAAGAAACCTGATTGCAAGGGGTGAAAAGGATACGGCAGAGACCAACTATGAAACAGCAAAGGCACAGATTGGTGTTGTGAAGGCACAGATAGTACAGGCTGAGGCCGCACTTAAAATTGCTGAGACAAATCTTGGTTATACAAAGATAGTTTCTCCTGTGGATGGGACTGTTGTATCACGTAATGTAGATGCGGGTCAGACGGTTGCCGCAAGTTTTCAGACCCCGACGTTATTTACCATTGCACAGGATTTAACCAGGATGCAGATAGATACCAGTGTGGATGAGGCCGACATCGGCAAGATAAGAAACGGACAGGGTGCGGAATTTACAGTAGATGCTTATCCTGAGACTACTTTCAAGGGCAGGGTCTTCCAGGTAAGGAATGCCCCTGTTACTGTGCAGAATGTGGTTACGTATGATGCTGTAATTATGGTCAGTAACCCTGAGCTAAAACTCAAACCAGGCATGACTGCCAATGTATCAATAATCACAGCACAAAAGAAGGATGTCGTAAAGATACCGAATGCAGCATTGCGGTTTAAGCTGACGGAAAATGGAAAAGCAAAAGATACCGGCAGGCGGGAAGAAAAGGGGCCCGGAGTATATACATTGGAAAAGGGAAATGCAAAACGTGTAAAGGTTGCGACAGGTATCAGTGATGGAAATTATACGGAACTCAAAGCCGGTGGGATAGGAGAAGGACAAGAGGTAATAGTAGAATCAATAGCCGTGAAAAACCAGAAACAGGCTGAGCAGAGGCCGAGGTTCTTCTAAAGTAACCACAGATAGCATCCCTCCCCTTTACAAGGGGAGGTTAGGTCAGACCTCCTGAACTCGGCAAAACGATCCTTGATGGTTGAGTAGTCGCTAACCTATTGTAATAATTTTATTAATATCTTCCCATAGTCAAAACATTTTACGCTGTTTGTTCATAGTGTAAGATTCTGTTATGATCC
>JACRGV010000121.1 GCA_016212215.1 Nitrospirota bacterium | reverse complement strand
ATGACCCTCGATCCCTTCAAACTTCTCTTCCCTTCAGGGACTTCACCGCCATCAAACCTATAGTACATACAACCCCCATAATATTGGAAAGGAGGCTTACCCCACGACCGGGTTCCCACGCCTCACTGAAGGGTTACGGTACTGCCTCAAGGATTTATGAAAAGGCTGCGGGACATTTTTCAGATGATACGGCATTTTCAGAATTCCTGATGGGACTGAGCAGGGATGAACAGATACATAAGGATGTTATTACCAAGGCTATCGAGGCATCCGGAGATACAACACTCAATGCATTGGCAATAACAGTTGATGAAAATACAAGGAAGCTGGTAGACAGCTACTTTTCATTGATTGAACAAAAGATAAATGCCGGCACCCTTAAAAAAGAGAATATGCTGGATTGTATAGTATCTACTGAGTTCTATGAGTACAACGATATATTCCTGTATAGCCTCAAGTCATTAGGACATATATCGAATGAATTTATCTCATCCAAAATACACCAGCATAAAAAGGACATCGAGCGGTACTTAGAGAGTCAGCCGGAATTGAGGAAGTATCTTAATATAATAAGGAGCCTGCCTGATACCTGGCATGAAAAGATTCTCATTGTGGAAAATGATGTAGTAACATCAGCGTTATTAGAGGCCGTGTTGAGGGGTGAGTGGATAATTGAATGTGTGAATAATGCTGAAGAAGGGCTTAACAGACTATCTGAGAAGTACTATGACGTTATCATTACTGAAGTTAATCTGCCTTTGATGGATGGAATAGAGTTTTATAAAAAGGTTGAAGAACAGTATCCAAATATTAAAGACCGGTTTCTCGTATTCACAGGGACAAGGGATGAAGGCCATTTATCATTTCTTAAAGATAATAAAATAAGATACCTGCGTAAACCTGCATCAATAATTGATATCAAAAAGGCTGTAATTGATATTCTGAGAAAATAGTATAGATGATCATTTTGCAGGCTGTGCATGGCATCTGAAGCAGTCATACAAACGGAAGGCAACAACCCCGTGACATCTTCCGCAATACTCGCCCTCAAGTACCCTGTGCATTGTAATCGGGTTTCCGCCGCGTTTAGGGATAAATATTGTCGGATGACAATTCTTACAATCCAACCACATGGTATGTGATGAATGAGGGAAACGTGCATCCGGTATGCCGAAATCCTTTTTTATGGAAAGGCTCATATCCATATTATAAAGCGGTGTGTAAGGCAATGCGTTCGGGTCAGTCGAGTCAAAGGGTTTAAACAATCCATCCCTGATCCCCTTCATCCAGTCAATCTCCCCCATCCCTGTCTTTGGGATTACCTTAACAGCAACCGGCGGCGGAGGCATCTTTGAGAGGTCCAACGGTATTCTCGTAAAAAATGTATTTGAGAATTTCCCTTTTGTGGGGTCTGCCGGTTCTTTTTGTTTAACAGATGGAGACATTGCTGCACTGTCCCATTTTCCTATAAGTCTTTTTACATAAAGCTGATATATGTTACTGCTGTCCAATTCACTGTATGCAATGTAAACACCATTGTCATTTGATTCAACGGATGGTGCCGTTACTCCCCTATTATCTTCAGAGGCTGCAGACGTACCGTCATATATCCATGACGACCTGTGATAGTGTTTAACATGAATAGCAGAGACCCCATTTTCGCCTGTCTCTATCCATGCGACGTAAGGCACATCATCTTTAATTGCAAGAGAAGGGCTTGTTGCATGTGATGAAACGTCAATATTGAGTGACTCACCAAGCCGTGACCACTCCTTTCCATTCCATCGTTTAACATACACTTGGGAAACTCCGTCTGCATTGTATTCCATCCAAGATACAAACAGGGTATTCCCTGCCAATGAAATAGAAGGTGATAGAGCATTTTTCACAGGGTTTAAATTAAGCGATTTTCCAATGTATTCCCATTTCTCCCCATTCCAGTAGCCTGTGTATAGTTGGGCAATATCATGCTCGTCATACTCCGACCACGCGAGATAAAGACCGTCTTTACCTGCGGTTATGGCGGGCGTTAAGGCATGTTTTTCAGGGGATATGTTGAGTATATTTCCAATAGATTTCCATGCACTACCATCCCATTGTTTTGCATATAAACAGGCATTGAGACTGCTGTCTGTTTCAAGCCATGCGGCATATAAAGAAGTCCCATTGCCTGATATTACAGGATTAATCGCGCGGTGGTCTGGATTTACATTAAGACTGCTGCCCTGGCGCACCCACTCTGTCCCATTCCATTGCCTTACAAATATCTGAGAGATGTTTTTCTGGTCCTTTTCACTCCATGCAGCATAAAGATTATTTCCTGATACAGTCAGTACAGGATTTGCAGCGTGGCGTATTGGAGATAAATTCAGAAACCTTCCGACAAGTGCCCATTCGTTCCCCTCTTTTTGTTTTGCATAAACATGGGATATGCCTGCACTGTCTATCTCAGTCCATGCAACATAAGGGATATTTCCCTTCATTGTAAGAGATGGGGCAAGGGCATGGGGTGTTGCGGCCACGCCGGTTTCTTTACTTTTACCGATATTGAGATTCTCACCTTCTGAAATCCATTGTGACTGCTGGCCTGCTGAGATAGGAAAAACTATGGAAAGATTCAGGAGTGCAATACCTGCGATTAATATAGTTCGGAAACGCATACAGTTTTATAGGACTTTATGAACAATTTGTCAATCCCTTAGGGTCTGTCATGAAATAACTTGTGCATTTAGGCGCTCAGATTTCGGTCAGGTTTGAGTGCGACCGATTGAGCAACCCCGAAGGCGTAGTTGAATCTACGCTGAGGGGTTGCGATTGAGAAGCACACAAAGATGGCCGGAAGATGAGATGCATAAATGTATAGGTTATTTTATGACAGACCCTTACAGTATTTCTACCAGATGGATATCAAAAGTTAAGTCTTTTCCTGCAAGCGGGTGATTGGCATCTAACGTCACCATGGATTCTGTTACACCGGCAATGGTAACCACAACTATCTTATCATCAGGTTGTGACAGTTCCAACTCTTCACCTACGTTCAACCTTATATCCTCGGGGAACTGGTCCCTCGGAACTTCCAGAATCATTTCCTTACGATAAGGCCCATAAGCCTTGTCTGCCGGAATTATAGTAGTCGTTGATTCCCCGGTATTCAAACCAATAACAGCCTCTTCAAACCCCGGGATTATCTGCCCCTGACCGATAGTAAATTGAAGCGGACCTTCTTCAATAGATGAATCAAACTCCGTACCATCCGCAAACCTCCCCCTATAATGAACCTTTACCACATCCCCACTTTTCGCCTGTGACATTATTATCCCTTTCAATTAATTGTTATGAAACGTATTGACGCATTATACATGAGCTAAAGGTTAATTCAAATTAATTTTTTAAATAAAACCCGGGGTGATGTCCACAGAATTATCAGAATTATTCTCCATTTTATTTCAATAGCACCTTTGCCTCAGAAAAGGCGCTGAAGAAGTTTTCCATGTCGTCCTGAAATATCAGCAGGGAGGAGCGGTTGAATTTGCCTTCTCCACTCGGTATGCTCTCCGATATTATCAGAAATTTTTTGCTGTTCTTTGTAGACTTTACATCAAAGAAATATGTGCGTTTCCCAGCCCGCACCATCCTCTTAAATACACTCATCTTCTCATCCATTAATTTAACCTCCTATAAATAATGGCCACAGATAAACACTGTTTTGATCAGCCCAAAATAACCCTTTGTGATCGCCCCGCTCATGACGGTTCATCCGAAAATGACCCCCCCATGCCCCCCCTTAAACTAAGGGGGGGATTTTCATTCTCCTTTGTGAGTCTACGGCTCATGAGCGGTTCATCCGAAAATCAACCCCATCCCCACCCTACCCCTCCCCTTGAAGGGGAGGGAATCAACATAGCCCCCTCTCCCTCAGGGAGAGCTGCAATTAAATTCCTTCCAAATCCCTCCCCCCTCTTTTGCGGGGGGGAGGCAGGAGGGGGGATCAGGGTGAGGGTGGGGTTTTCATTGCCCTTTGTGAACCCTCGGTTCATGGGAGTTCAGCCAAAAATCTTCTTATTACCAAACAAATGGATAGCCGTCATGCCCCGGCGTATCTGTGAGTCGTTTCATAAAGCCGGCACCGTTTCCATCAATCAACCACAGGTCAGACCATGCATCTCCTGAGACATTGGATTCTATTATCAGGCTATTGTTATTCATCCATCTTGGTGTGCCATTCCAAACGCCGTAACTCTTATTGTTTGAATCCACATTGGTGAGGTTTGTTTCAATACCGGTATCAATATCAAGTGAATATATATTAACGTAGAAAGGTTCGTCCGGTCTGAATACAATCTTTGTAGGTTTCTCATAAGCAATCATCTTTCCATCAGGAGACCATGCCGGTTTCCATCTGTCTAAGTTGTCTATTGAGGCAGTCAGGTTTAGTGCATTGTGTGTGTTCAGGTCAACAACAATGATGTCATTCTTAGTCTCTCTCTGCGAGGTATAGGCTACTGAAGCCCCGTCAGGCGACCATGCGGGATACAGGTTGTTGTAATTATCAAAAGTCAGTCGTGTCTCAACAAGGCTTTCTGTATCAAATATAAATATATCTCCTTTACCATTTGTCTTCCTCGAATAAACAAGCTGTCTACCGTCCGGGGACCAGTCAGGCCAGCTCCCCTCTGTAATTCTTATCAGACTGCTTGTACGCGTATCCATTATCCATATTGAGTCACTTCCATCTCTGTTTGAATAAAAGGCAATCGCCTTTCCATCAGAAGAGGCAACAGGATGGGTATAGTCAATGGATGGATTATCATTCGGGACAAGCAGCCTCGTCACACTGTTTTCTGCGTCCATTGAATATATTGCAGAAGAGCCGGTTCTGTTGGATACAAACAGTATATTTTTCTTTACAACTTTCCCGATTACTGCGTTGTCCTCCTCACCCAGCCTGCCTTTATACACAACCACAAAACGATCCTGACTTGTATTATCAGCAGGTTTATTAAAGGTAATCTTCTCTGTTACGCCTCCTGAAGGGATAGAGGTATTAGCAGGAATTGCATAAGAGGCAAGTTTATTTCTTGTTCCGCTTGTTGAATCATAGAGAATTTCAAAACTCCCGTTATTAAGCGGTTCCGCAGACATGTTTTTTATCCTGACACCATCTGCCCCGTCATTCAATACCGCTATCCTCCCCCTGAAAAAGAACTCCATAAGAGCGGATACATAAGATACTGCCTTAGGTATCAGAATCTCTGAATAATCCTTATAACTATATGGGTCGAGATGTGCCGTGTACTTTGCCTTGTCCTTATCAGTTAAGAATGTAATTTTAGAATGTAACAAACCGACTGCTGCAAGATGAGGTACATTCATACCATCAGAAGTCATTCCTCTGTAATACTGAACTAAATCCCTTTTCCCATCTTCTGACGCATGCTCATAAGTCTCTATCGAAATCCAGTCAGGTTTGTCATACTGACTGAATACTGTACCCTCGCTTAGAAAATTCTGATTTGTATATTCTGCCATGCCGGGTCTTTGATTTGTCCCGTTATTATCCCAGAAGTCGGCAACCCTGCTGAATGAAACCTTCTCACTTGAAAATATCCATTGCTCACCCTCCCCCTCCCCCCCTCCCGTCAAGGGAGGGGGAATTAGCTCTGTTATTTTTCCTGATTCGAGGTAACCCTCAAGATATGCCCCCTGAATAACACCATGCCAGATATGGTCATAAAGAAAGTCATTACGTGTATGTGCAGGAACCCCCATGTCTTCCAGTATATGAAGGTTGTGGCCGAGGGAAAAGAAGGTCATGGCAAAGTAGTGTCCCCTCTCTTCTTTTGTAGCAGCAGTGAGGGCATTGTAGAAGTATCTGCGTGTATCAGGCCATGCAAAGTAGTTATACGGATACGAGGCGGAAGACTTACCTTCCACCCTGTCAACCGCAGGTGTCCCGTCGAGGTTGAAGCTTGATTCACACATCGAGAGAAGGGAACAGAATAATCTTCCAACATTCCCCTGTTCTGCTGATGGATAAAAGAGTGCCAGAAAATCAGCAAGAACGCCGGCTCCGTAATAATTATTATCAAGGCCCTTATTTGATATCGGATCAAGAAAGTGATGCTGTGCCCTCTCAGTCGGATGGTCTTCAGCCTCACTGCCGGATATTACCAGATACCTGCCGGTGTAAGGTGTATCGAACCTTGAAGGGTAAACTCTTCCAAAACTCCCCACAACATCATTATTCCTCTCAATCTCTTTATCCGGCACAGTAATATCAACATTACGAAGGAACAGAAACGTGCTGTCAATACCGTCCTGTATATCCAATTCATGTTTCAGTAACCTATCTACTTCACCGATAGTAACAACATTATCTACTGCTAACCTCGTAATTGACGGATGAGTAAAACTGCTGCCGAAACCATACGCCATGTTGTAATTGATGAGATTGTTAAACAGCACAACAATAATAAAGAATATAATCACACTCAATTGTTTATACATGAGATACCCCTCTTACTTGCAGATTATTTTTGATTTTTGATTTTTTATCTTTAATTTTTAATTTTTAATTTAAAATTTATCTATCTTCCATCGTCCGAGCATATCTTTCGTGAACCATATAAAACTTGTATATTCTCTTCCATTTTCTTTAAACCTGACCCTGTACTTTGCCTCGCCCTTTTTTATGTATATCTTCTCTATATCCCGCATCCCTGAAAATATTTCAGGAAGTTTGTCTGATACCTGTTTAAACTGTTCATGGTATTTCCACCTTGATATAAGAGTGAAATTATCTAACGCACTTTCAATATCTTTTTTTATTAAAGAAGTGACCATTGAGTTCCAGATGTTCTTTAATTCAACGTCTGATTGGGAATCAGGCGGGTCTGCGGCGTATACTGATATGGAACAGAACATAAGAAATAAGGATAATAAAATTAATAGTTTCTTTTTCATATATGCACCCGAAAAATCTCCATAGCTCACCCTCCCCCTAACCCCCTCACGTCAAGGGAGGGGGAATAAACTTAAAACTTATGTATCTTCCATTGCCCGAATATATCCTTTGTAAACCAGACATAATATGTAATATCTCCTTCATAGACCCTTGTCTTTGCTGTATTATCATCATAAGAAATCAGTTGGATGTCTCCGATAACTGCAAATGTTTCAGGTACTTTATCACCGAGCAATAAGAGTTGGTCCCTGTACCTCTGGCGTGTATCGGGCATTATCAGCAGTAGCGCATCTTCATTTTTTCCGGCAATTAGGGACTCTTTAAACTTATGCCATAGCTGTATTAATACCTCCGGTACATTCCCCTGGTCCGGAGGAATGTCTATGACTACCGGAATATTTCTAAGGATAACGTTAGTAGTAAGTATTTTGGCATCAGGGTTGTACATCTCAGGATTAATATTGATGCTTTTACTTTCATACAAATCCAGTGACGCCTCTGCAGTAAATGATGTGCGTGGAATCCCTGAGATGATATAGATACCGTTATTATCTGTTATGGCTGAAAGGGTTGTATTGGTTAAGGATATTTTTACACCTGATAGCGGCGATTCACCGGTATCCTTTACCTGACCTGTAAGTGTTAATGTATCAATACCTGAAGAAGGTATAAGTGCTATATCATGCAGAGAAGGTGTATCTCCTCCCGCAGCAAAGACATTAAGGTTTACAGTGTCATATCCATCCTTTGACACAAACAGCGTAATGTAGCCGCTGTCCACGCCGGTTATATTAAATTCCCCTGCATCACCTGATATTAAACTAGCTGTAAGACCGCCGCCTGAAGTGAACCTAATCACAGCGCCACTGACAGGTACACCAAGTACGCTGTTATATACCCTTCCTGATACTCCTGCGAATTCTGAAAAGACATGGATTAAATCAATATTGGAGATCCCTGTATTACCCGCTTGATCAATTGCCTCAAATCTCAGGTTATTATGACCAATTGATAAAATTATATTTGCACTAAACACTCCGTTAACTACAGGCATATCTTCAGTTGTCACAAAATCTCTTATCATCCTGATAGTAGTTATCTGAGGGTCATCTATGCTCCCATTTATCAAAATATCAGGTAACATTACAACTGCACCATCAGTTACATTCATGATGTTTATTACAGGAGGAACAGAATCAATATTCAGGGATAGGTCACGGCTTGTACTAACACCTTCATTATTTGTCACTACTGCACTGAGGATATTATTACCGTGTTTAAGGGTTAGATCACCAAAGTAATAAAACCCATTTTCCCAATTTTCATTGAAGTCTGCCTGAATACCATTTATCGTTACTGTAATTGGGATGTCATTATAGTCAAAGGCATAAACCCTGATCTGCTCATAACGATACATCTCCGGCAGAATGTCCTGTGATAGCTTCTGAAATTCCGGATTCTTTACATCAAAGTTATCTTCATCATATTCACACACCGGCGGCATTTCACCGGGGACTAAACATATATTGTAAATTACCGGCCCTGTATCAACCGGTATGTCAACATAAGCAATCACATCCTGGTCCCAGCGGAACTTAATTCTCCCAGGATTGTAAAAGGATATTTTCTTTGCCTGAGATTTTTCCCCTGCACTGAGGCCCTGGTTGCTGATATAAGCGGCCATATCAAAAAATGGTAAACCTCCAGGGGTGTATCCATCCGGATTTGAGACCTTCACATCCGAATTGCTTATACCGGTTATCACAATCTTTAGGGGACTCATGATTGTTGTATCAGAAATATTGGTAATCGCCATATTAAGCGTCATTATATTTGTCCGTGTGTTAAAGACAGGTGAGGTAAATTCAAGCAAGGTCTTGTCATCAACATTTGTCTCCTGCAACTCAGCATACGCTATGCTGCTGCTTAATATTTGCGTGATTGAGAGTATCAATATACAACACCATGTCCTGTAAACTCCCCTGTATCTGCTGTATGCAAACACCGCTACAAGACCGCCTCCAAGCAGGATTAATGTCCCGGGTTCTGTCAATGGCTGAGAATGTTTTGATGGATCAGTAACATCATCAATACCTGCTACTGACCTGAACACATCATCTTCATCAAAAAGCATAAAGGTTAATCTCGCCATAGTACCGGCAGTAATAGATGAAATGTCAAAAGAAAACGGGACAAAACCTACTGTGGGATTCCATGCAAGTGTCTCATCAAAGTACCCCTCATCTCCTGCATCTAAAGTCATCTGAAAGAAATCAGAGGGAAAGGAATGGAAATCAGGATACTTGGGATCATCAGGCCCTGTTATGTCAAAGTAGAACCGGAAGTTAAGTGTGTCTCCGAATATTATGAAGTCTGTAGAGAGTGATGTTATGTATTCACCATTTATGCCCCCGGTTTCCAGAACAGCCGCACCATTAGATGTATTCACATCCCCTATTGTCTCCCATCCTGTTATACCGCTGCTGAAATCTCCATTTATAAACTGGGCAGAAGAGGGACTATCAAAATAAAAATGGAATAATAAAATTATAATAAACAGAATAAAAATAACCCTGCGCACCTTTTCACCTCCTTTTTTTGAGGCTCTTGCAAGTGCCTCTATTGACAAACTCATCCTAATAATTTATTTTGTGTCTATGAATAATGCGAATGAATTTGGGGTTGAATTCGGGAAAATACTCTTTCCTACTGATTTTTCTGAGTCAGCAGAAAATGCATCACATTATGCAATCTCTATGGCAGAGAAATTCGGCAGCAAGATATTTGCCGTGCATGTAATTGAACCATTTACCTATACTTCTGATTTAGGTATTGATATGGCTGACCAGTATCAGGTGATGGAGGCTACTGCTAAGAGGTTTCTTGAAGATGTAGTAACCTCCATCAGAGAAAAAAACATTGATGTTGAAGGCTTCCTGTTAACAGGTGAACCATTTGTAGAGATTATAAAACTTGCAAAACAGGAGCAGGTCAATATTATCATTATGGCAACACACGGGCGAACGGGTATTGAACATTTACTCCTTGGAAGTACGGCTGAAAAAGTTGTAAGAAAATCACCCTGTCCTGTACTGACCGTAAAAAGGCCCGGTCAGACCTTCAGTTTGCCGTAATAATCCCTTTTTGAATCAACTCTACAAATACAGTCACAACATCAGGGTCAAGCTGAAGCTCTTTTTGCTTAATCAGTTCGTCAACTGCGTTATCATTGGACAATGCCTCACGGTAAGGCCGCTCATTGATTAATGCGTCATACGTATCCAACACCGCCATTATCCTTCCCTCCACAGGGATGTCCTTTCCTTTAAGACCGAAAGGATAGCCGGTACCATCATACTTCTCATGATGGTAAAGTAAATACGGTACTATCGGTTTCAGAAAATCCGTACTCACAAGCATACCTGCACCAATCCTCGTATGCCTCTTTACAAGCTTCATCTCCTGCGGGGTCAGCATCTCCTTTTTATTCAATACTGATTCAGCCACGCACACCTTACCGATATCATGCAGATGCGCCCCGATTTCCAGTTCCTCAACCTTTTCCCGCCTCCAGCTCAATGCCTTGCCTATTGCCTTTGCATACTTGGACAGCCTTATGGTATGCCCGATGGCAAGCGGATCCCTGATCTCAATATACATTGACAGCCGTGTAATTATACCGAGATACTTAGCCTGGAGGTGTCTGAATCTCTGGTACCTGTATGCCTCATCAAAAAGATATGTTACTGATTCCCTGACTTCAAATAGACGGTCTGAGTAACCTCTTTCCGTAAAATGAAACAGGTCCCGGATTGAAGGATTCTGCCTGTTCTTCAACTGTACACAAAGGTTACTGACATATCTCCTGAGATAACCATCATCCATATACATCTTCCACCCCCCGTCTGGAAAATAACAAAATCGCCGCCCACATTATTTCTCCTGCCTGGCAGTATCCGTTTTTACAGCAACATAAGGTTTTATCTTTTCAAAAAGTTTATTGCCGATGCCGTCAACCTTTTTTAAATCTTCAACCTTTGCAAAAGACCCGTGCTTCTCCCTGTATTTAATAATCGCCATAGACTTCTTCTCTCCAAGTCCGGGAATAGCGGCAATCTCATTTGCTGATGCAGTATTCACATTTATTGCTGATACTGCTGCATTTTGTGTGTTTACAGTCTGCTCTGCATGGATGATTCCGGGCTGTAAGGTGGAAAGGCTTAAAAGCAGAAGCAGGCCGCTGATACGAAGAAAACCTTTTATCATAATCTCACCCCCTTTCTATTATTTTGTTTATTGATTTATATAGTTAATATCGCAACAACAATGCCATAAATTTCCAATAATCTTTCATAGTATCGAACTCATGGATTTATAAAAGGAAAAACAGAGAAATGATAAATTCTCT
>JACRGV010000120.1 GCA_016212215.1 Nitrospirota bacterium | reverse complement strand
CAGAACTTGCCCTTATCACTATCCCCTACTTCACTACACTCTTCAAAATAATTTGACATGACGGCTCTCCTTTCATTGTTGGATACCATCATGCCATCTTCCCCTCAACTTGTGAAGATGGGGTTATTTAACCGCTTACGGCAGAAAGTCTATGATTTCCATCAAGTATTCTGAGGCCGTTATCTGTATTTATTCCGATTATGGGTGCAGGGATGCTTCTTGTCCTCTTAATAGTCTCCACAAACCCAAAGAAAAGTGAATAATAGTGCCGGATATATTTTACGTGCAGGGAAGATTCAGGATTTTTTTATGCTATAAACAAAAACAAAAAATATTTTGACAAACTACCTGTAATTCAACGATAATAATTGACATGCCAACAATTAAAAATATGGAAGGTCCATACAGGTTTTTCTTCTATAGTTTTGATTGCAATGAACCAAAGCATATTCATGTTCAAAAAGAAAATATGGTTTGTAAATTTTGGTTAGAACCTATTGCATTATGTAGAAATCACGGTTTTTCACCTAGGGAGTTAAATGTTATTAGAGAAATTATTTATAAAAACATAGATTGCATAATGGAGGCATGGGATGAGCATTGCGGTTAATCTTCAGGAAATTAAAATTAAAGATGCGACTGTTACGGACGACATCATAACGGCACATCTGATTGATGGACGTACAATTAGTGTGCCGCTTGCCTGGTCATGGCGGCTCTCTGAGGCAACACCAGAGCAGCGGCTTAATTATGAAATCATCGGAGATGGTCAGGGAATACATTGGCCTGACGTTGATGAAGACATTAGTGTTGAAGGTATGTTATACGGCTCACCTGCCCCAAGGCCAAAAAAAATATAATCGAAGATAGCTAAGGTGTCACCCATTAAAGAACATGAATGGGAACATTAACGACCTAATGGCGACCTAATGGGGACAGATTTATTTTCTATCCCAACTTTATTCCCCACCCCAGTTTCAGTTTTATTCCCCACTTTTTCTGGGTTAAATTATAAAACTCTTCCGGTGATTATGTCTATTACTTTTATTTCTTGTTTGATAACCACCCCCTTTCTGTTTGATTTAACTTCTGCTATGTTCTACTCAACACTATCTTTACCATCTTTTCTATCGTGTTTATTTTTTAATGGTATCTTACCCTTATTTCTATATGACTCTCCGGTCATTGTAATCTGATGAGAGTTATGAGCCATCCGATCCATCACGGAGTTTGCAATAATGGGGTCTTGGAATAAACCCTGCCACTCTGTTATCTCTCTGTTACTTGTAAAGATGGTAGATTTCTTCATATACCGCTCACTTATTATTTCGTAGAAGTCATCTGCCTGTGTACCGGTTAACGGCTTAAGCCCAAAGTCATCTATGATGAGTAGCTGTACGGAGGCATATCTTTTGACCCTGGCCTCCCAGCTATTATCCGCCCTGCCTCCGTTTATGTAGCTAAACATCTTTACTGCCTTGGTAAATAAAACATCATATCCCATCCTGCACGCTATATGCCCAAGGGCCTGAGCAATATGGGTTTTACCCACACCCACAGGCCCAAGTAAAAATATATTCTCCCTGCTGTCAATATAAGCACAGTTTGCCAGTTGTTTTATCCTCTTTACCGGAACCTCAGGATTAAAAGAGAAGTCAAACCCCTCAAGGGTCTTCTCATCTTCAAACCCTGCCGCCTTGAGCCTTTTTATAAGCCTGCCGGATTGCCTCCTCTCACACTCATCCTCAAGTAAACTCATGAGGAAATCCATATAGCCGCTGTTCCCATCCTCTGCCTGCTTCTGCCTTACCGGCAGGGTCTCAAGCATTCCTGTTAAACGTAACAGCCGTAACTTATTATCTATCTGTCCTGTTATATTCATTGTATCTCCCCGTGCATAAAATACTCAGCAGGACGGACAAACGATGTTCCATCCCCTGCATTAACATTTACCGGCCCTGCAATCTCCTCAGGAAGAGGAAGATTATACATCTGCTTATCCAGTATCCTTTTTATAGTAGTCATCCTGTAGTCATCATAGAAAAGACATCTCTTACAGGTAAGGTCTATTGCCTCAGTGCCATATTTACCTGCCAGCCTGAAGATGCCCTGCACCTTACGCAGGTTACGGTATGCATGTTCTTCCATAATCTTAGTAACTAACTGGCATACATGCTCCCCATGTATTGCTGCCTCTCTCTGATAAAAAGAAAGTGTCCTCAGCAGATACTTAGACTTCTCAGGAGGATAATCCCCTTCATCCGTTTTAAATGTCCCTGCCCTGTATGACCTCTGATGGGTCTTTACTAACTCCTCATCATAGAATATCTGTACCGTATCAAACCCGCCCCGGCACCACACCTTTTTACCGACGAATCTGGTGGGCATGGAGTAGTAACTATTATCAAACACTATGTGATGATCCCTGTGAACCTTTGCCTCCTTCCACAGGGGTATATAAAACTTCTCATCAGGAATATTAAGCAGGTGCATTTGTTCTTCTTCCTTAAACACCTCATAGGGTCTCCTCTTTATAGTCCCGTGAATCTGCATACCGTAACCGGAGGCACACCATTCTTTTACCTGCCTGTTTGCATCTGCTATGTCTTTTGATTCATAGGATGACAGGAACTGCTCCCTTACCACAGGCACTCTTCTCTCCACCTTCCCCTTATGTGCAGCCATATATGCCTTTGCCGGGTCTATTATAAGTCCATAGTGTTTGCCGCATTCGGCATAAGCCCTGTTAAGCACAGGGTCATAAGTGTTTGGTCTTAATATCCCTGACTTCAGGTTATGGAATCAAAAATAGAAGGGGTCGGACCACACTATCCTTACACTATCCTTCTGATTTACAAGGGGTAGGGAGAACTTAAAGGGGACGGTTCTCTTTATTTGTTTCCGAAACTATTAATTATTTTAGTAATAAGATTCCCGCTTAAAAACTGCGGGAATGACAGCAGGAGGAATAGAATGGCTTGAATTCCGGGGACACCGCACTTAATTCCCAATTATTGTCAATGTTACTCAGACCAACGGCCATACTGAACTCAGGTATTACGGAAATGAAATGGGGGTCTTGAGGTCTTGAATTGTCACTTTTTACTCCATTCAATTCATCTAAAGATTAACTGGACTTCAACGCACAATTCAGATGCTTTATCCAAATTTCTTTTTTATCCACGCTGGGCTCCTGCGACAGTCAATCACAGCATATACAAGTGCAGTTTGATCCTCAACACTGTAATAAACAGCGAACGGAAATCGTTTTGATAGTAAGCGATGGTATTTCTCAAAATGTTTAGGATGAATACCAGAATTGACAATCAGGGAATCAATATCTGAGAAAAGCGTATCTATGAAATACGCACCTACTCCCTCGGACTGCTTTTCATAAAACCAGTAACCATCAATCAAATCCTGGCATGCTGACGAAAGTATTTTGATTTTCATTAAATTTCTTTTCTTATATTCTTCTTGGCTGTATCCCAATCTACAAATTTAAGATCTCCACGATTTATCCCTTCAGCTCTCTCATCCAATACATCTTTATGCCATGTTGGGGATGGAACACTATCTGCATTTTTACACAAATCATCCCAAATTGATTCCATTGCCTGAATCTTCTCTTCAATTGTCATTTTTCCCAATGGTATAGTGATTGACATTACATCCTCCTTTCAGTTAATGCTTTACTGTATTATAGTGAACTCCCAAAAGATCCGCAATCTCTTTTAATGTGTATTAGTTCATTTTATAATCAGATTCCTCCCCGAATACTTTTATCGGGGATTAAACACTGCGGGAATGACAACAGGAAAAATAAAAATGGGGGTCGAATGGGGGTCGGGTCTTGAATTGTCAGTTTCTCTTTTCATCAATATAATAAATGGATGCCTCTAATTCGAATAGCTATGCTTCAAATCCCCCCTCGCCCCCCTTTTCTAAAGGGGGATGCGAGATTCCCTGAAGAAGCGGTATTATTATTGACATGCAAACATCATGTTGATATTCTGACATAAAATAATAGAATACCGGTAGATTGTGAAAAGAGAGAAATAAAGAAATGCCGACTATACTTATGATAATGGGGTGGAGATTGTTTTTCTATGCTAATGAAGGCGATGAGCCGATTCATGTGCATTGTCGAAATGGAGAGATGGAATGTAAATATTGGCTTGATATAGAAAATTATGCAGTTGAAGAGACTTTTGCATATAATATGTCACAAAAAGATAAAAGACAGATTAAGAAAATAATATATGAACATTTTGAATATATTGAGCAGCAATGGGATGAATTTCAGAGGAGACGTAAAAAATGAAGAAATGTCATGAGATCAGTAATCTAAGATTTGAGGGGAATTTATTTATTCTGAGAATTGATGGAAAAGAAAGTAAGTTTGAATTAAAACAAATATCACCGGTACTTGAAAGTGCATCAGAGAAGGAAAGAAATACGTTTGAAGTATCACCATCGGGATACGGAATACATTGGCCTTTATTGGATGAAGATATTTCCATTGATGGGTTACTTGGAATCATCCATATACCGGAGCGAAAAAGAAAGATTGCCTAACATCTTATCATGGATCTTACAGGGACGGTTCTCTTTATTCCTTCCACCGCCCGATTTGCGTTTCATTTGAGGTCCTAATGAGAGGTAATTATATATTTGTGCAACCCGGACAGAAGGCATTTATGGTTGCATCAAACTTTACTAACTACATAGAGATTGGTGCAAAGGGTATTACTTATTTCTATCTTGAAGCCAAAGTCGAAAATGACGAATTCATCATCAATGCAATAATTTATGATCCTAAAAGTAAGGAATTTTGCCGAATAATAAACAACTTCCCTGAAAAATCATGTGCCCAACGAAGTGTACTGTTGTGGTTAAAATAGAAAAGGGGAAAGTGATTGCATAATTTGAGTTCAAAATGCTATCATAATACCGATACAAACTATGAAAAAGATTCTTTTAGATACAAATGCGTATGGCGCTTTCAAGAAAGATGACTCTATGGTCACAGGGGTCATCAGGTCGGTCGAGTATATAGGGTTAAGTGTGGTTGTGCTTGGTGAGCTATTGGGAGGGTTTAAGGGTGGAAGTAAGGAAGAAAAGAATATTGAGGAACTTAACGAATTCATGGATTCCCCCCGTGTTCACTTGCTTCCGGTAGATGAAGAAACAGCAGAATTTTATGCAAAAGTCTACCGGGATTTAAAGAAAAAGGGTAAACCAATCCCTTCTAATGATATGTGGATAGCGGCATCCGCATTGAGGCACGGGCTATCCCTTTTAACCCTTGATGAACATTTCAACCATATTGATGGTCTTATTCTTAAGAGTAAAGCTCTTTGATAAGGAGGAGTGATGAGTACAATAACGATTCGTGGAATAGATGAAACAACAGCAAGGATATTAAAAGAACGGGCTAAAAAGGAGGGTATCAGTGTCAATGCTGTTCTGCTGAAGACCCTGAGGGAGTCCCTTGGACTTCAAAAAAAAAGAAGGAACATTATTCATAACGACCTTGACCATCTTGCAGGAACATGGAGTGAAAAGGATTTCGCAGAATTCCAAAAGAGAATCGCTGATTTTGAAATTTTAGATGAAAAGATGTGGAAGTGAAAGGCCGCTACCATCCGCAGACATGCAAGACCACAGATTGTTTCCCTCTCCTGTTTAAAATGGGGACTATCAGATTCCTCCCCGAATGCTTTTATCGGGGATAAAAAAGACTTTAACTTTATAATGATACGTGATTTCAGACTGCAACAAGCATTGGAGTCTCTTCTTCTCTCCTTGTAAGATTGACAGACACAATCCTTGAGACACCGGGTTCTTCCATTGTAATACCATAAAGTGTATCACCGGCCTCCATTGTCCGTTTGTTATGAGTAATTACAATGAACTGTGAAAAAGCGGTCATGTCTCGAAGTGTATTTATAAAACGCTCGGTATTTCCCTCATCAAGCGGTGCATCAATTTCATCAAGCACGCAGAAGGGTGTAGGTCTGGCGAGGAAGGTTGCAAATATAAGTGACAGGGCTGTAAGGGCTTTTTCACCTCCGGATAACAGGGCTAACTGGCTTACCTTTTTACCCGGAGGCTGGGCAAATATCTCAATACCGGAGTCCAGTACATTTGATTCATCTGTAAGCACAAGCCTTGAACTGCCGCCCTGGAAAAACATCTGAAACAGGTTTTGGAATTTTTCATTAATAATATTGAATGTCGTTAAGAACATCTCTTTTGTTGTCTTATTTATCTTTGAAATAGTCTCATGCAGGGTTTCACATGCCTGCGTGAGGTCTGCTTCCTGAGTAGTCAGAAATTCATATCTCTGGTTTAATTCCTGATATTCTTCAATGGATGCCATATTAATCGGCCCCATCCTGTTCACCCGCTCTTTTAGAGCAGTCAGCGCCCCTGTCATCTCTTCAGTATTAATTTCTTCAGTTGATAATTTCTTAATCTCTTCTTCTAAGGCAAGTTGATAGGTATTGAATATTGTTTCACATAAATGGGTCATTTGCAGGCGTATCTCGGTCTTTTGTACCTCACACTGGTTTAATATCTGCTTTAATTCATCAATTATATTTCTTTTTTCCTTAATACCTGTTTCTGAAATATTCAGGCCCTCTTCTTTATGTGCCCGTTCATCTTCCATGCTTACAATCTCTTTAGAAAGTGTCTCCTTTTTCTGCCACAGGATTGTTATCGCTGACTCAATCTCAGTCTTCTCAGAATTATAACTATCTATCTTTTGTCCTATCGTATTCAGGTATAACCCCTTCTCATCAATAGAACGCACTGCAATCTCAATGCGCCCCTCAATCTCTTTAATACGATGGGATATGGCATCCCGTCTCTCTCTGCTTGTTGTAATCTCTAACTTCCTTGAGGTAATCTCCCTTTGTGCCTCTTCCCAATGCAGCCTCGCTGTCTTTTGTATCTCTATAAGCTCCTGTATCTCCTTCTCACCTGCTGATTGTTCAGTTACAAGCCCCTGAATCTCTGTTTCATATTTATTTAAGTCTGTGGATAAAGAAACAATCTCGCTGTTAATCTCGTTTTCTTCAATAAGCAGTGTCTCTAACCGTAGTTGTACCTTCTTCTCGTCATCTTTAAGTACATGGATGTCTTTTTCAATATTTACAATCGCTATCTCATCCTTGCGTATCAGGTCGTTTAATTCAACTATCTGCTGCTGGAAATTACCCTTGTCCTGCTTTAGATTTTCAAGCTCTCCTTCAAGCTCTGAGGTCTCCCGCTTTAATTTGATGACCTCATTTTGAAGTGTTTTAAGTTCTTTTCTTTTCTGGATTAGTCCCGGGGACTTGCCATTTGATGTACCGCCTGTTATACGTCCAGATGGTTCCACAATTTCGCCATCCAACGTTACAAAGGTACAATTATTATCTTCATTCCAAAGGGTAATGGCGTTCTTCAGGTTATCTACAACAACTACATCTGAAAGTAGATGTTCTACAAGGGGCTTATACTCTTCTTTATAATCCACAAAGGCAAGTGCAGGGCCAATAATGCCGTTTTCACCTGAGCTCCCCCTCACCCTAACCCTCTCCCCTAAGGGGAGAGGGTTAGGGCGGGGTTTTGAAGGTATAAATGTTGTTCTTCCGGCAGAGTTTGTTTTTAAATAGGCAATAGCCGCTTCTGTATTTTCATGGCCTTCAACTACGATATTTTGCAAACGGTCGCCGAGGACGGATTCAATAACCATCTCAGCGGTTTTTTCATCAGGGAAAACCCCATCCCCACCCCAGCCCTCCCCTTGAAGGGGAGGGAGGTTGAACTTCACATCAAAGAAATCAGCGACAATACCTTGAATACCCTGAAAAGATGCACCCTCTTTGGACTTTGACAGTAGGATCGTCCTTACGCCTTCCTGATAGCCGACAAGGTTTTTCTCCATCTCTTCAAGGGAATGAAATCTTGCCTCACTGCGGTGGAGTAATTCACGCCTGCTGTTAAGTTTATCCGTTAATCCTGATATTGAATTTTCTGTTACTGCAAGCTGTTCAGATAATAGTAATTTTGAGTCTGACTTTTCAGCAAGACCGGCATTTAAGTGCCTCTCAGACTCTTCCTTAGACATCATCCGTTCAATGGTTCCTGATATAGTATTGGAGTTTTCCTCCTTCTCACTTGTAATTCGCTCTTTTCTTCTATTGATCTCAAAAATCCTGGATTGAATATAATTCTGTTTATTTTTTACCTCAGTAACCTTTCCAACAGTGCCGAACACCCTGGAGCGGGCACTCTCTAATCTCTCCTGAATGCTTGAAAATTCATGACTTGCCTGTCCATATTTTGTTTCAGCCTCAGCAATCCCTGTTTCCCCTTTTGAAAGTATTTCTTCAAGCGCGAGTTTTTCACTGCTTAGTGATTCAAGAGACGCCTTTAGCGTAATTATATCTTCCTTAAGCTCTGTTATCTCTTTGTGTAATCGTTTATCATCTTCCCGCTGATGGGTTATCTGGTTTTCAATCACGATCAGCTTATTCTCGCTTTCACTGATCTCTTTATCCAGATTGTTAAGGGTCCCCCGTAACTCGTTCAACTTCCTGTCATCACCGAGTAATAGGGATTTTGTCTCTTCTGATTCTGCCTCAATACCTGCAAGTTCCGACAGATTTTTCATCTCTGCTTCCCTTACGCCCTCTTCTTTAAGAAGTAATGCCTTCAAATCATTATCCATCCCTGTATATTTAACAGCCGTAAGTAAAAGCTCCTGCTCTTTAATCTTTGCGGCAAGTTCCTGATATTCCCTTGCCTTCCGCACCTGCCTGTCCAGTGAATTTATCTGTCTTTTTACCTCTGATACGATGTCGCGGACCCTTAGGAGATTATGCTGAGTAGACTCTAATTTTCTCAGGGCCTCTGTCTTCCTGAACTTATATTTCATGATGCCGGCAGTGTCTTCGATAATTGCCCGGCGGTCTTCAGGTGTAGATGTTAGAATTCTCTCAACCCTGCCCTGCTCTATAACTGTATGCCCTTTGAACCCTACCCCTGCATCTATAAGAATATCCCTTATATCCTTCAGCCTGCACGGTACTTTGTTGATCAGGTATTCACTCTCACCTGAACGGAAGAGCCTTCTTGTGACCTCTATCTCAGAGTATTCAGAATACTGTGAGGTAAGCTCCCCGTGCAGGTCGCCTATAGTGATGGTCACCTCGGACATTCCGATAGATTTTCTACTATCGCTTCCAAAGAAAATGACATCCTCCATCTTTTCACCTCTGAGGGTCTTGGTACTCTGCTCCCCCATAACCCATAGAAGTGCATCCACAATATTGCTCTTACCGCAGCCATTGGGACCGACTATACAGGTTATTCCATGTTGTATATGAAGGGTGGTCTTTTCCGGGAAGGTCTTGAATCCTAATATCTCAAGCTTTCGCAGACGCATGGAAACTTTTTAACATAAACAAAATCAAAAGTAAAGAGAAAAATACAATCTTATGGGGAAGGGATAAAAGTTGATACTATATATAGACAACGAAAACATTTATTAACGAGTATTTCTATGCCTTAACGAATCTGTTATAATCAAAAACATGAATTTGTATCAAATACAAGATATGATTCTTGAAGCCTTTTATGGTGCTTCTGAATTTCCATTTGTCCTCTCAGGCGGAACGGCTCTTTCCAGATATTATCTCCATCATAGGGAATCAGAAGACTTAGATTTCTTCTGCAAAAACTTCGTTCTTGATTTTGAGTATATATATAGAATCATAAACCTGAATCTCAGGACCAGAGGTTTCATTTGCGAAGAAATTGAGAGGGCAGATAGAGAAGGCCAGATTAAATATATTATATTTGTGGTATCGTACTCAGGTGTCGCAGTAAAACTGGACTTCTTAGAGGACCCATTCTCAGGAATGTGGGAGCCTGCGGGGAGAAAAGATTTTACAGACAGCCCTGTAATCGTTGATGCTATCGAACTTATATATTACAGAAAGCTATACTCCATCACTTATGGTAAGTATCACCTGAACGAACGTCCTAAGGATCTTGTAGATTTATATTTTTTGAATAGCGTAAAACCTATATTTGAAATGATAGATTACACTACTGAACATAATATAGGACTTGACTGGTTGAGCTTTTATAAGAGACTTGGAGAAACTTCTGAAATATCACTGGACAGAGTTAGGCTTATTAAAGCTCTTGATTCACGAACACTTTCGGCATGGCTAAGGGATGTTTCGTTGCAAGGAATTACCAGGCAGATTGGAGAGAGTTTATGAAGGCACTGCTATGGGATGTAAACATTTCAGAAGAAGAATTCATGCTTGCACTTCATGATAAATCACACCCTGATCACAGGTGGGCACTAATCAGACTCTTCACAATATTCCCGACCAATAAACTCTTTAGCTACATAACACGGGATGAGTTTGTGGAGATGTGGCCAGGGGTAAGGAATGCTGTAGAAAACGACTTCTGGGGCAGGGCAAGGGTGGATAAATTAGACTGGCTTTATAACTTTATCCATGGAAACCATCGCTTTACCCACTCAGCGTAATTACCCCAAAAACAATCTTAAACCCTTATTAACTTTGCCTTTGCCCTTGCTACAGATTTGCCATCCGGTGTATGGGCCTCTGCCTCTGCCTCAAGTAATTTCCTTGCCTCTTTTGTTATTGATGCTGATACGTGAACCTTTTCTCCTGAGTTGAGCGGGTTGATGTAACGCACTTCAATAGAAGCGGTGACTGCATAAATTCCAAGGTCAAAGGCAAGCCTGACCATTGCCTCATCTAAAAGTGTTGCAATAATACCGCCGTGTGTTATTCCCTTGAACCCCTGATATTCCGGGCCTGGGGTAAATTCGCAAGATATGGCCTTATTATCCCTGTCTACTTTAAAAGGGATTTTGAGACCTGCCGGGTTTTCCCTTCCGCAGACAAAGCATTTGTTATCAGCGATAAGTTTCATATAGAAGTTACCATAGCTCACCCTCCCCCTGACCCCCTCCCGTCAAGGGAGGGGGGATAAACATGGCCCCCTCTCACCTGACGGGAGAGTGTCCATGTGAAGGGGCATTATTTCAGAATTCTTCTTACTTCTTGTTTCTAACCTCTTACTTCCCTTCTTTTCTCCCAACGCAGAATACTCGCCCCCCACGTAAGCCCGCCGCCAAATGAGGCCATTAGGATTAGGTTTCCTTCCTTAATCCTTCCGCTTCTTACTGCCGGATCAAGTGTAATCGGTATTGAGGCTGATGAGGTGTTACCATAATATTCTAATGATATTGGAACCTTTTCTTCGTTAATGCCCAGCCGCTTCATAACCTGCTTAACAATCCTCAGGTTGGCCTGATGGAAGATATAATGGTCTATGTCATTTATGTTCAGATTACATTCTTTTGTAATGTCAGTTATTACCTTCTCAAGTGTCCTTATTGCGGCCCTGTAGACCTTGCCCCCATCCATTTTCATAAAGTGCAATCCCTGAAAAACTGTGGCTTCGGTTATTGGTATTCTTGAACCGCCTGCAGGGAGGTGAATCCAGTCCCAGTTTTTGCCTTGGGCAAAAAGCCGGGTCTTTAAGATGCCCTTCTTGCTTATATCATATTCACTCGAAAATCTCCTTAGCTCACCCTCCCCCTGTCTCCCTCCCGTCAATGGAGGGGGAATTTCTGTTGTATTTCTTATTTCTTGCTTCTTACTTCTTACCTCTTGCTTCTGCTCACTATTTTCATCCCCCTTAGATAGCGCATCGCTCATAACCTGTTCACTCTTCAATACCACAGCCCCGGCGCCATCTCCAAATAAGATTGCTGTCTCCCTGTCTGTAGGATTAACAAACCTTGATTTTATCTCAGCGGCAATAACAAGGGCACAACTCCCCTCACCATTTTTAAGGAACACCTCTGCAATATTTAACGCATATAAAAAACCTGAACATGAGGCATTAATATCAAATGCCGCAGCTTTGTTTGCACCGATATTTTCCTGAACTATACAGGCAGTTGCGGGAAAGGGCATATCCGGTGAAGTAGTTGATAAGATAATAAAGTCTAAATCCCCTGCCTTTATCCCTGCTGACTCAAGGGCTGAAACCGCCGCCTTTGTAGCTAAATCAGATGTGGCCTCATCACGGCCTGCCATGCGGCGTTCCTGGATTCCTGTCATCTTCTCAATATCTTCGGAACTTACTCCAGTTGAGTCTGAAATATTCCGATTAGTAATTATAGTTGAAGGGAGATAAGAACCGGTACCTGCTATGTATATATTTGTATTAACCATGTTGTAATTTTGTGCTTGCTATTTTAGCAGAAATCCGATTATAATGTAACCTGCTTATGTTAAAAAAGTACATAATCACATCATCTGTAATAATCTGCTTAGCTTCGGCAGTAGTGTTTACCGGCTGTGCAGGCACTACCAAGACAGATACCCTTTCAAGTGAAACAGAATCCCTCAAAGAACTTTATGATGCAAAAGTCCTGTTAGACAAGGGGGATAAATTGTTTAAAGATGAAGACTACTCGGGGGCGGCGCAGGAATACCGCCGGTTTCTTGAATATCATCCGGTACACAAATCAGCATCTTATGTTCAATACAGGATTGCACTCTCATACTTTAACAGATTCCGTACAATAGACAGGGATATAGAACCTCTTGAGAAAGCCCTTGCAGCATTTGAAGTTCTTGTAAGAGATTATCCGCTTTCTGAATATAAAGATGAGGCAGTTAAGAAAACAAAGATATGCAAGGAAAAACTTGCTGAACGTGAATTCTATATCGGTAATTTCTATCTTAAACAGGAAGCATATCCAGCAGCAATCGAAAGGTTCAATATCATCCTGAAAGACTACTCAGACACAAAGGTAACCGAAAAAGCATCATACTACCTCAGTATCGCATACAGTTCTAATGGAAAATCAGACAGGGCAGTTGACATACTGAAAACCTTGCTTGAGAAAAATCCTGAAACAGAATATAAAAAAGAAGCTTCCGAACTGCTTGCCAGATTAAGCCAAACTTGATCCTTATTCCCTCCCCTTCAAGGGGAGGGTTAGGGTGGGGATGGGGTTAATCTTCAAAAGAACCTCATTCATACTGCCGGTCCTGTAACCCTCAAGGTCAAGGGTAATGTAAGAAAATCCGAATTCTTTAAACCTCTTTGTTATATCAGCGCGCAATGTAATATCATTTAATAATCTCGCCAACCCTTCTCCATCCAATTCAATCCGTGCAATCTCTCCGTGATAACGAACCCTGAATTGGTTAAAGCCTAGCTGACGGAGGAAGGTTTCACACATTCCTACCTGTTTTAACTTATCTTCTGTAATCTCAGTCCCATAAGGAAATCTTGAGGAAAGACATGCAAACGATGGTTTTTCCCACGTTGCCAGCCCTAACATTTTGCTGATTTCCCTGACCATTTGTTTTGTAAGGCCGGCATCGACCAGAGGACTTCTAACCCCAAGCTCCTTTGCCGCCTCCATGCCGGGGCGGTAGTCTTTCAGGTCATCCACTGTAGTACCGCAGGCTATATGCTCAATATGAAGTTCATCCGCTATTGACTTCAGTTTGTCGAACAACTCCCTCTTGCAGTGATAACACCGTTTGCTGTCATTCTTAGCAAAATCCGCAATATCAAGCTCATTTGATTCAATCAGTATATGCCTTATCCCTATTGAAGAAGCCAATAACCTTGCTTCTTCAATCTCATAATCCGGGTATGTTGGAGAGGTAGCTGTTACCGCTATTGCCTTTTCTCCAAGGGAATCATAAGCAACCTTTATCAGTAAAGAGCTGTCCACTCCTCCTGAGTAGGCTACAAGGAGGGAACCCATAGACTCGATTATACTTTTTAATTTAAGATAGTTGTCTTGCATTTTATCTTCATTCATAAAATAAACCCCATCCCCACCCCCCCCCTTGAAGGGGAGGGAATAACCATTGCTACCTCTCCCTCAGGGAGAGGGTCAGGGTGAGGGTGGGGTTGTCTCTGTTATTTCTTCAGCCCCGTCTCTTTCTGATTCCCAACTGCCACAAGTACATAATTCTCCGGGTCTATGTATTTCTTAGCAGCCCTGATTATATCATCCTTTGTAATTGCCTGTATCTTTTTGGGGTATTCTTCAAAATAATCAAGCCCGAGGTTATAGTATTCAATGAAAACAAGGAAACTACCTATCTTGGCATTTGTATCCAGTTTGAGCGGGAAACTACCTGTCAGGTATGCCTTTGCCTCATCAATCTCAATATCTGTTACCTGCTCTTCTCTGATCTTCCTGAGTTCAATTAGTATGTTATTTATAGCCTCTGTTGCAGACTCATTCTTTGTCTGAACCTCTACCTCAAAGGCGCCGGGATACTTATTAATATCAAATCCGCTGTGAACTGAGTAAGCAAGCCCCCTGTTATCCCTAATCTCCTTTGTCATTCTTGAAGAAAAACCACCGCCCCCAAGTATATAGTTCATCAGGTAGACTGCAAAAAAATCAGGGTTATCCCTGGATATTCCTGTATGACCAAGGATGATGTTTGCCTGTGTGATATTTTTGTCAATTAATATAGATTCCGTTTTCTTTAACTTTACAACCTGCGGAATATCAGGAAACTTGATTTTGGACTTTTCCCAAGCTTTAAAGTAGTTCTCAATAAGGCCCTGAATCTCCTTAACATCAACATCACCAACAACAACCATTATAGTGTTATTGGGTTTGTAGTATTTATTGTAAAAGGTAACAACATCTTCCCGTGTGATGTTTTTTACTGTATCTTCATCCCCTTCAACAGGCATTGAGTATGGGTGGTCTTTAAACACAGCCTTATAAAAGGCCTTTGATGCAATTACACCCGGGTCATCCTTGTCGGAGATTATCCCTGCCAGTATCTCCTTTTTTTTCCTTTCCACCTCCTCTTCAGGAAAGGTTGGATTCAGCAGTACATCCGATAAAAGATCCAGCCCTTTATTTATATCCTTCTTCAGGACTACAAGAGATGCAGATGAGTAATCCGTGCCGCCTGAAGTAGAAAGCCTGCCTCCTATAAAATCAATCTCCTCTGCAATCTGTTTTGTCGTCCTTGTCTTAGTCCCCTCATCAAGCAGGATGCCTGTAAGATTTGCAACGCCAGCCTTACCCTGCGGGTCGTGTATTGCACCGGTTTTTATTGCCAAAGACACATTCACCATTGGAAGTGCATGAGTCTCAACAACAAGCAGTGTAATACCATTCTTTAAAACCACCCTCTTTGGTGTAATTTTGGGAGAGGAATAGCATAATGAGGAGGTACTAATAACAAAAAAGACAGCAAGAAATATGTAGATTAATGCGGCATATTGTTTAGTTCTGTGCATGTATATCCTTTCATCACTGTTTAGCAGGCAGCGGCACCAGAACACCCACTGTCCGGTTATCTTCTATAAAATATTTCTGAGCCACCCTCATAATGTCTTCTGCCTTAACATTTCTAATCTCATCAATATATTTATCTAAATACTTAGCACCTGCACCTGTGGTCTCAAGCTTGCCTATCAACATTGCCTGATAAAACACGGAGTCCTGTCCCATAATAAATCCCGCCTCCACCTGATTCCTTGCCTTCTCAAGTTCCTTAGGGGTCACAGGTTCCTTTTTCAGTTTTTCTATCTCTTCATGCAATGAAGCCTCTGCCTCATCCGTTGTCCTTCCCGGCCGGAGCTGGGCATAGAAATAAAATATCTCAGGGTCGGTCTGGATTGATGTATAACCGCCGCCTGCAGAAAGTGCTATCTGCTTATCATAAACTACGCTCCTGTAAAGTCTTGAGCTTTTACCTGATGACAGTATATTGCTCAGCACATCAAGTGCATAATGGTCCCTGTCACTGTAATTAGGGACATGGTATCCATATATAATGTATGGAAGCTGTGCCTCACGCTTATAAAGAAACCTCTTTTCCCCCATTTGTTCCGGTTCTTTAACAAGCATTTCCTGAGGAGGTGTGCCTTTTGGTATATTGCCGAAGTACTTATCAATTCTTTTAATTACATCTTCTGTATCAAAATCCCCTACCACAACAACAGTTGCATTATTGGGTGCATAATATTTTTTATAATGATTCCATGCGTCATCCCTTGTAACATTATTCAGGTCTGTCATCCACCCTATTACAGGTGCGTGATATGGATGAACCTTAAATGCAACCGCATACAACTCCTCAACAAGAGCAGACGTAGGGTCATCGTCTGTACGCATCCTTCGTTCCTCTTTAACAACATCACGTTCAAGCGAAAATTCAGCAGGGTCTATTGTAAGATTTACCATCCTGTCGGATTCAAGATCAAGAGAGATGTCAAGCCGGTCGCTTGAAAAGTTCTCAAAGTACGCAGTGTAATCCTGACTGGTAAAGGCATTTTCAGTACCGCCGTTCTTTGATACGATCCTTGAAAACTCACCCTTGCCGTTTTTCGCAGTCCCTTTAAACATCATGTGTTCAAGAAGATGCGAAAGCCCTGTCTTACCTGTTACCTCATTACGGGAACCAATCTTATACCATACCTGAAAGGTAACAACAGGGGACTTATGATTTTCTACAGTAACTATCTTAAGACCATTCGAAAGATAGTGTTCCCTGCTCTCGATGCCGTAAGCAGGTGCATTTATGACAAAAAATAAAGCTATCAGGATACAGAGTTTCTTTATCAATTTTCCTCCATATTTTTTAATTATATTGTGGGATTAACTGCAGAGGTATTCTCCATGTTAGTGCACGCTTAGGGTCTGTCATGAAATAACCTATACATTTATGCATCTCATCTTCCGGCCATCTTTGTGTGCTCCTCAATCGCAACCCCTCAACGTAGTTTCAACTACGCCTTCGGGCTTGCTCAATCGGTCGCACTCAAACCTGACCGAAATATGAGCGCCTAAATGTACAACTTATTTCATGACATGCCCTTAGGTTAGCAGATAAAAATAACGGGTGTCAAGAGATGGATAAAATCTTTATTGACAAATGGCAGATTAATTTAACGCCATATACCGGTAATCGGGCCGGCCTTCTTATCATTTCGTCCCAACGTTCCCAATTTGAAACTATCTTCAACTGTACGGAGGAGGCTGTAGTGGTCATAACGGGTATTTGAAACAGAACCTGGTGAAACCGAATCACCCCAGAATATGGCATAAACGTGATTATCGTCATTATGCTTACCGCCTTCATCAAAAATTACAATAAAGAGAAGGCCGCGGGTAAAATGTTTGTCTTTAAGAAGATGTTCAAAGGTTTCTTTCAACCATGTGTCGGCATAAGCAACACCGGTATCGTGCCCGTTGTTATTATTGTCCGGTATATAAAGACTAAAGTTTGGAAGGGTACCATCCTTAATATCTATAAGCATTTCAGTTGAGTTAACAATCCTGGCACAGCGGGCAGGATTAAGTTGAATATTTTTATAACTTAAGAAAGGGACATGCTTGCGTACATAGGCGCCACGCTTTTCGTTCAGAAAACAGTTACCGGGATATTTGTCAACATAAACCTTCCAACTCTTCTTCTTAGCCTCGAGCAGGTCTCCAATATGACCGGTATCAAGTGTAATCATATCATTGTTTACATTCCATGTACTGCCGGATGTCAGGGCAAGATAATTTGGTTGAGAAGGATGGGTGACACCATGAAAATTAGAAAGGTACGCACCCTGATTTGCTATCATACGCATAAATGGTTGTGAATAGGCATCTTCTGCATTAGTGTTTTCAAGAACTACGATAAAGATGTGATCAAAAGATGGGTTTGAATTAGAAAATGCCGGACATGGTATCCCGATCAGATAAATCAAGATTAAAAAGAAAAGTAAACGAACCCGAGTCATAAAATTAAAGAGCCCTTAGTTTAGGAAAACGTATAATAACAAAAGGTGTTGGCATAGTAAAATTGCATTAACTACAAATTTGACTTGAATAGAATATGTAGTTAATATGTAGTTAATTATGAGTGTGGTTAAAAAAACCTTAGAGGAAAATTATCTATTTTTCATAAGAGAACTTTTCCACATTGATGATGAAATCAAGAGTCTGCCGAGGGGAAGCATCTCCGCCAAAAATATTGGGAAAACGATCTACTACTATCATCAGTGGAGAGAAGGTAAAAAGGTGAAGTCCGTTTCCTTAGGCACTGAGATACCCCCCGAACTGCTTCAGAGTATTAGCAGAAGAAAATTGCTTGAAGGACAAATAAAGGAGATTGCTAAAGAGATAGCTGTTATTGCAAAGGCAATTGATACGCAAAGGGTTACAGTAGATGACATAATAAAGGTTTTTGCCCTGAATGGTATTCGGGTCATTCTCATCGGTTCATACTGTATTCCTATACTGAAGGAGGAGTTGAAGCTTAATCTGCCGACGATTAAGACACAGGATATAGATTTTCTGTTTAATCTGCCATACAAGGGCAGTGATATAGATATAGAAGCCCTTCTAAGGCCTCGAGGATTTTCTCTGGGATTTAACCCTGATGGTTCCAATTATTTTACAAACGGCATTTTTAAGATAGAGTTTTTAGCGCCTTATAGCGGCAGGGGAACATATAAGGCTGTTTACATTAAGCCTCTGAAGGTTAGTGCAACACCTTTAAGGTATCTAAATATGTTGTTTGACCAGCAGATTGAGGTAGAAAAAGAGGGTTATAAATTTCTTGTACCAAGCCCGTGGGTACTTGCATACCATAAGATATTGATCGCAAAGAATAGAAGGGCTAAAGATAAAAGAGAAAAGGACATGTTGCAGGCAATAGCAATATTAAGGGAGATTTATAAAAGACCGGATGAATTAAAAAAGGCATTGGCCTATCTGGCAACCCTGCCGTATAAATGGAAGAGCTATATTAAGGGACAGCTTGCTGAGTATATGCCGGATTTTTCTTTGTAGAGGAAATAACAGGGAACTGCTATTAAATCTTTTTCTGAATAAACTTCATCGGTTCAAATCCGCTCGCCGCTCCAGTTGCCTTTTTGAGAATTAAATTGGGATGTTCCTAATTTATCAACAGCCATTCCCATAACGGGACTATATGAATAGTTCCATCCTCTGTAGGGATAATTTAATTTGCCCCAAAAAGGATAATTTAGTGCATCCACGCTATCAAAGAAAGGCATACCTGTGACTTTTCAATCTACTAACTACTTTCAAAAGCAATTATATAGAATGATGTATCCAGTTTATGATTATATCGCTCTGTATTGCCCTGCAGAGCAACCAGGGAGGCTTTCAATGCTTAAACTATAGCGGAATCCTCCTTCACAAATTGCTTCTTTTTCATTCCGAGTGGGTAATTCTCCCCTCCCTTGACGGGAGGGCTATAATTATTTCCCTTCCTTAATCTCTCCCCCACTAGCAGGGGGAGGCAGGAGGGGGTAAGGGGAGGGTGATATAAGCAATTCTCCCTTATTACCGCTAAGACTTCATTTGTATTTTGTAACACCTCATTATTCCAGAACCTTATAATCTTAAACCTAAATCGTTGAAGGTATGCATCTCTTTCTATATCCTTATTCTTTTCTCCCGCATGCTGTCCGCCATCAACTTCAATAATAATGCGGTTCTCAAAGCAAACAAAATCAACTATGTACTTGCCTATAGGCTGTTGCCTTCTGAATTTTAATCCTGCCATCTGTTTCATCCTTAAGTGACTCCATAGCAATTGTTCCGCATCTGTAGGTCTTTTCCTGATGGCTTTCCCCAATGTTGTTATCTTATCTCCCATAGAATCACCCCCACCCTGACCCTCCCCCGTCAAGGGGGAGGGAAATTATTTCCCCACTCATTATAAGAAAGAAGCATAATATTTCAAGAATAAAATACATTAAATATGAAAGGGGGAATAAAAGAACTAAAGAGGACATAAATTATTATTTTTGGGGATATTTTCATTATCCCCTACACCCAGAAATATCAGTGCCCAGAAGGATGCCAATGATCCCTATACAACAACTTGGTGTAAATTAAGGGTGATGAGTATATGGACTGATGCTGTGCCGAAAGGGAGAGTAGCTATTTTGAAAAAAATAAAGAGAGTATGAGGTATGGTAAATTCAGAAAGGAGGGGTTATTTGTTGGTTCCGGTGTTCTTGAATCAGGTTGTCGCTCAGTTATTGGACAAAGGTTGAAACAATCCGGGATGCATTGGACAGTCAAAGGAGCAAACAGCATCATTGCTTTGAGGTGTTGCTATTTCAGTAACAGATGGGAAGATTTTTGGGAATACAGGGCTGCAGCTTAATAAGTACCAACAAATTTGTCGCACAACCTTGCAGATGTATGTACTCGCAAGGCTGTGAGAGTGGTACCTACCATCAGGTTACAGAAAGTCTGCTGTATAAGGCTCCATATCTTCTTTATGCTCCAATGCATACTTTTTCAAGGCATTTGCTATTACATTAAATTGGTCTCCGGGATATGAGTGAGGGACTATCAGAACACCTGAGTGCGGACTATTTTCATTAAAGAATTGTACTGTAAGTTTTATAAAATCATTGCGGTTTCTTGTTACAACGCAGCGCTTTTCAGAGGATGCATATTTTAGCTGCTCAAGGTCACTTACCTGAGTCATGCCAACCTCATGGGCACTGACCGCATCCATGCCTCCCCTCCTAAGTATCTCTGCAATCTTAGGGCTTAAGTCTTCATCCAGATAATATTTCACTGTTTATCCGCAGATAGGACAGGATGTCTTTTACGGATTTCTTCCGGCGTCAAATCTTCGTTCCTTGCAATAAGTCTGTCTATTTCATCTTTATAAAGTTTGTAATACAATAAAGCCGACTTCAGATGTTGTTCTGTAAGCCAGTGGTATGCCTTACTCAGGCGTTTGATGTCATTTGCCACACTATTATAAGTTGCAATAATCTCCCAAACCTCAATTCCTGTTCCAGCAATCCGAGCCCTTTTCCCGCTGGTGCCTTCAGAAAATACAATACTAGGACAACGGTGAGTCCTGACAGCTTCATCGAGCAGTTCATTTGCGACGGCAGTAAAGTCTTTCCCTGATGTAGTTGCGATTACTTCTATTTCCTTAATAATCTTTTCCGGAATTCTCAAACTCTTCTGGATAGTGGACATACACACCCCCTTGCATTTCATTATATTACAGTGAATTACATAGCATGTCAAATGCCAGAAAAACAAGGTAATGCGTTTGTTAAAGAATAGCGTTCTCTTTAATTCATTAAAAGAAATTGTTCCTTTAGAAGCAATTTCCAAAAAGATACTTTCCGATTTGTATGGCTGGGAGCCTCCCTTAAGGAGAGGACAAAGTAAAAGTGGACTGATTGATTTTACTAATTCCGGGGACATACGTAATTCTCTTCTTGCTTAGATAAGAATCCCTAATATCTTCTTTTCTAACAAGGTATAAAACCTGCGTTAATAATTATTTGAATATTTCTCTCATTCCGCCCGTGATCGTTTCGAATGGAATAACCTCTACCTTTTTATGAAGCGGATAGCGTTTTTCTCCGGTGTATATGACAGCGATACGTTCAAGTTCAATATCCTCAAGGGCAATCCGCATGGATGGAGTCAAATCAGGAGCATCCGCGCGTTTGCACTCAATGCCGTACATGCGTCCATTCTTTGAAAAAACCAGATCAATCTCCGCACCGTTATGAGTTGCCCAGAAATATACATCATCAGGGTCAACAGATCTGATAACCTCCTCGATTACGAATCCCTCCCATGATGAACCGCAGCGGGGATGTTTCAAGGTCTCCGACACGTTCTTCAAACCTAATAACGCATGAAGTATCCCTGTGTCCCGGATATAAACTTTAGGAGCTTTCACCTGGCGCTTTTTGATGTTCGCATGCCACGGCTGAAGCTGGCGGGCCATGAACACGCCGGTCAAAATATCCAGATAGCGCCGGACAGTATGCTCAGAGATACCCAACGAACTTGCAATGGGCGCGGCATTCCATATCTGACCATGACTGTGAGCTAACATTGTCCAAAACCGGTGCAAAGATACAGGGGGGATATTAATTCCCTGTTGCCGCAGGTCACGTTCAAGAAACATTTGAATAAAACTCTTTCTCCATGTAAAACTTTCCGGTTCATTCCTGGCCAGGAATGACAATGGGAGACCTCCCCGCAGCCAAAGACGGGATTCATTCTTTATCCCTACCTCATTAAGCCCGAAGCCGCCCATCACGATTATCTCAATACGCCCGGCCAGTGATTCTGAAGACTGTTGTAATAAATCCGGCGATGCGTTTCCCAGGATAAGGAATTTGGCAGGCAGGGGTTTGCGGTCTAACAGAACACGCAAAACCGGGAAAAGATCCGGGCGCCGCTGAATTTCATCAATAACCACAATACCTTTTAACGGTGCAAGCGCTGTCATGGGATCAGCAAGGCGGACGATGCTTTCCGGGTCTTCCAGATCAAAATAATTAATAGAGGCGCTGTCAACAAATTCCCTGGCTAAAGTGGTTTTACCGCACTGACGGGGGCCAACAAGGGCAACAGCCCGGCTCCGTTTAATAGCCCGCTGAATATGTTTCCCGATTTCCAGTCTCTGAATCATGCTGTATTGTACCATGAAAATAAGAAATAGCAATTCCGATTTTCATGGTAGCAAGTAGATACGATACTTCCTTCGGGGACACAATAGCTTAGGTTTTGGGATGTTCCTAATTTATCAACAGCCATTCCCATAACGGGACTATATGAATAGTTCCATCCTCATTTTTTATTGTTTCTTTGTTCTCTGCTGTTACTATGCTCCCCTCTTTTATAGAGAACTTTTTCATTGCCTCTGTTAATCCCCTGATTTCTCTTTCTCTTGTTGCCGGAGATTCCAGATCATAGCTTACATTAAGCAGGTGCTCTTCCCCTCCGGAAATATAATAGAAGTCTACTTCATACCTTCCTTTAACGTAATATATATTCTCTGTTTTTCTTCTCAGCTCAAGAAAAACGATATTCTCGAAAATCCTGCCGGTATCTATGGAAAAAGGATAGTCCATCGCGGTCTTAAATCCGACATCTACACTGTAAATCTTTCTCGGGTTCCTCCACTGTTCCCTGACGGATTTGGCGTATAGTGGTATGGTAAACAACGCAAAAGCATCCTCAAGATAGGAGATATATTCATAAACCGTATTCCTCGAAAGATTGAGCCCCTCGGACTTGAAATCATTATAGAGTTTATTGAAGCTCACATGCGTTGAGATATTGGTAAAACAAAATTTCATAAGCCGCTTAAGAAGAAATGTGTTTGTAATCTTGTGACGTTCGATGATGTCCCTGTACGTGATAAGATCTATATATTCCTGCAATGTCTTCACGTACAACGACTGATCATAATTGATAACCTCAGGAAATCCGCCTTTTACAAGATATTCCGAAAAGGTGTTTCTGATTTTCGCAATTGATCTGGAAGAATGCATGTCCGCCTTAATCCCCTTAAACCTCAGAAATTCGCTGAACGAATGAGGAAACACCTCGTAGCTCAATGTCCTTCCACGGAGGGCCGTAGCGATCTCCCTGCTCAATAATTTCGCCGATGAACCTGTTATAAAAATTACGCATTTTTCAGAGTCATACAGCCGGCGTACGAACTTTTCCCAATTTTCAACATTCTGGATTTCATCGAAGAAGAAGTATACCTTTTCACTCTTCTTATCAGGATACATCTCATAATATGCATCCAGCATATCACTCAGATCTTTCAGCTCAATAGGAAAGAGCCTGTCATCTTCAAAGTTGATATAGAGGATATTTTCCGGGGCGACAGTCTTCTTTATTTGCTTTATCAGTGAGAAAAGGACATGGGTCTTCCCGCTTCTTCTCACGCCGATCAGGGATATGATTTTGCCGGTGTCCAAAGGGATTGCAATATCTCTTCCCATTACATAGGACAGGTCTTTTTCCTTGAAATCTGTAATGATCCTTTTAAAAATATCTTTTTTCATTATTACCCTCCACGCAGGTACATTATAATTATTTTATTTACCTCTGTAAAGGGTAAAAAGACATATATTTCTATATCTGCATAGATTTCTGTGGACATCATACTGAATTGGCTGAATTGGTTTGCATAGAGATGGGAGTTATGTATGGTGTGCCAGGAATTTCCACAAATGTTCAATGACGCATTTGGGGCTCAAGCACAAAAGAGGAGAAGGAATTGAGCATGTGCTATTAGGCAGATAACTGTATAATATGACAAACGGAATATTAGGCAACACGGTTAGTGTAATGAAGATGAATAATTACGCCAAATAAACAATTTTTATTTTATTGAATCGGCTATAAAAGCATGTTATTATCCAGAAAACTATCTAATAACTGGTTAGGCCACAAAGGAGACTACGTACATGCAATACCTACTGATTATTTGCCACGACGATGCATTTACCCCAACGGAAACGCTGGTGCCGGATATCGTCGCATGGGTTAAGAAAATGGAAGATCGCGGAGTCCGAGTGCATGGGAACCCATTGCGCCCTGCCAGTGACGCAACAACTGTACGAGTGCGTAAGGGTAAGCTGTTGCGCACGAATGGGCCATTTGCCAGCTCCAAGGAAAAGATGTGCGCTTACGAATTAATAGAGTGCGAAAACGTCGAGGAGGCCATTGACGTTGCATCTCAACATCCAATGGCAAAGGTGGCAACAATTGAGGTGCGGCCGGTTTGGAACGAACTGGCCAACTGAATGAACTCTTGTCGGTTCTGTCTGGCTTCAAAAGTGAGACTGTCCCAGTGTCTTTCAGTTATGAATTCCCGAATAATGCCTAACATGGCGTTCGAGTGGGACGCGCCAAAAACTGCGCGCCCCTCAACTTTACGTTATGTAGTTTGAAAGAGAGAGATGCCGATTTCTGATCGCATATAATCTGGGCACCCTCTGCATTAGAAGACGTTAATTCCATTGCTGAGTATATTGCACGCGATTCTGTTGACAGGGCCGCCCTATTTGCGATGCGATTAATTGAGGCGACTGATCGCCTGCAGGATTTTCCTTTATCAGGACGTATTATTCCTGAGATTGGTGATTCATCCTGTCTTGAAATTATTTATGGTGACTATCGTATTATGTACCGTAACCCCATAACTAATAAAGTAATTAATATCGAGAATATACCGGGACAGATATATTTTGTATGACGTACGAACTCAGGACTTTTCTATAACATCTAAAAAGCCCTGGTTATTTATGGTCCGACCCCGATTAGATCGAACCCCGATTAGATCGATTTTAAACAGACATATGAATTTATTTTTTCGAGGTTACAATAGGATGAGATTATGCTGTCAATTGAGATATTGCCAGGACTTTCTTCTTGCAAAGATTATAATAATAGCATACTATTTTGTTATAAAATGACGCAAGATCATATAATACTTGAAAAGATCAGGCCGCTTGTTATATCAAAAAACTATAGGATAAAAATTCATGCTATCCGGCATATGATTGAAGAAGGATTTTCTGAGGGTAATATTATAGAGGCTATCGAGAATGGCAAAATATTAGAAAATTATACTGACGAGAAGCGATGTCTTATTGTAGGTAGCTTTTACTTTACAGAAACAACAACTTCACCTTTACATGTTATATGCGATTACACTAATTCAGAAATTATAGACATCATAACTGCATATATACCGCAAAAGCCATGGTGGATAAGTCCAAACAGACGAGGGAAAATAAAATGAAACAAAAAAAAGGATTGATGGATCACCCCTGTCCGGAATGTTTAGGCACGCTTGAGAAAAAAACAATAACCCAGGAATTTGAAAGGGAAGGAGTTAAGGTAAGACTTTCAGGGATAACAGCTTGGGTTTGCAGTGGTTGTGGTGAAACATACTTTCCACCTGGATGGGCAGATAAGGTGGTCAAAGCTGCCAATTGTCTTTTTGAATTAGCCCTGACAGAAAAACAACATAAAGGAACACTTATTGCTCAGATTTAATCAGAAATTTTGGTAGTTAACCTGGGACATACGTAATTCTCTTCTTGCTTAGATAAAAATCCCTAATAACTCCCTTTCTAATAAGGCATAAAACCTGCGTTAATAATTCTGTAACTCCCCCTTAAGTTATATTATCCCCTTGTGAAGGGGTACTTCAAAATGATATATTGTGAATGTCGAGGAGGTGGTAAAATGGCCGGTGTAAAGGAGCAAGTTATTAGTATGATTCAATCTCTCCCAGAGGATACTACTATTGATGATATTATGGCGGAGTTGTATTTCAAATTTCAGGTTGATGCAGGATTGAGAGAACTGGATAAGGGTAAAGGGATACCGCACGAAGATGTTCATACACGGATGTCCAGATGGCTTACATAAATAAGATTTATGAGAATTATAGAATAGTATATCGCCTTAAAGAAGATGTTGCGGAGATAGTTGTAAAATGTCATGGGGCAAGACTTTTGGATAATGTTATGTAGCCGGCATTGCTGTTGATTTTGATTGTTGGGTAGCCAATTACAATCTGTGATCATTATATGGTAGATTTTGATAAAAACAGACAAAAAGGTGAATCAGATGAAAAAGCTCAAGTCTCAGAGAAACAAAATAGAAGAGTGGAGGACAAGCCTCACTCCAGAGGAAAAAAGGAAAATGTATCTGGAAAGCATTCCGTATCAGGTAAGTGCTTCCATGGCATTCGAGGGCGAAAACGTCAGTTTGAAGATGCTGAAAGAGTATATGAAGATTCTGAAGAATATTCCTCAACCACACGGTACATAGAATCCAGCCTCGGTATCAAGTCATATTCTGAACTCGCTCCCTTTCTTGCAAAAGGAGTTGAGAAGGTGATGGCGGCTATTCTAACTTACAAATATCATGAATTGATAATAACCTCTGAGTTTATTTGTATGCTTCACAAAAACGCCTTTGGAGAAATATTCCCTACATGGGCCGGCAAGTATCTTAACAGAAATGTTACTGTCGGGAAGCACTGTCCACCCTCATATTTTGAAGTTCCTGTTCTGATGCGTCAATATTGCCATGATCTGGAAGCGAGAGTGTCTGCTATGGGTTCTAAACCGGATGCCGGCGATTTACCCATTGAAGCTCTGGCTTTTGCAGAAGGCCGTTTCTTAAGCATCCATCCCTTTCTTGATTTTAATGGACGTGTAATAAGAATGCTTTTGTTTTCACTCCTTTACAGGCTTGACTTGCCGCCTGTCCCTTTAGTTCCCGATGAAAAGAATGCGGAGGATAAGACAGATTACTTTAATGCCCTCTCAAGTGCGGATCAACTTGATTGGCAGCCTCTCATGGCTATATGGAAGAAAAGACTCGGAGTTAAAATGTAACTTGATTATTTTACCGCCTTTATTGGAAAGGTGAATTTAAAGATGCTCCTGTGTTAAAATAGTCTCACCTATGGAACAGCAGAGTATTATCATAAAAGGTGCGAGGGAGCATAATCTAAAGAATATTGATGTTGTAATCCCACGGGATAAGTTTGTTGTAATTACGGGCCTCAGCGGTTCAGGCAAATCATCGCTTGCCTTTGATACCATTTATGCAGAGGGGCAGAGGAGGTATGTGGAATCCCTGTCTGCTTATGCGAGGCAGTTTCTTGAGCAGATGAGTAAGCCTGATGTAGATTCTATTGAAGGGCTGTCACCGGCCATTTCCATTGAGCAGAAGACCACGAGCAGGAATCCCCGCTCAACAGTTGGAACAATCACAGAGATATATGATTATTTAAGGCTCCTGTTTGCACGTGTCGGCCATCCCTTCTGTTATAAATGCGGAAAAGAGATTACTGCACAGACTGTCCAGCAGATGACTGATAAAATTTTATCCCTGCCTTCTGACACAAGGATACAGGTGTTATCTCCCATAGTCAGAGGCAGGAAGGGTGAGTACAGAAAAGAGCTTTCTGAGATGAGGGGGAAGGGTTTTGTCAGGGCAAGGATTGACGGGAGGATTGAAGACCTTGAAAGGGAGCTTTCCCTTGATAAGAATAAAAAACATAATATCGAGATTGTCATTGACCGCCTCATCATAAACAGGGAACTTTCTGAAAAATTGACAAGGAGGCTTGCTGATTCTATTGAGCTTGCATTGCGGTTAGCGGACGGCATAATCATTATTAACACCGCAGAAGGTAAGGATATCCTGTTCAGTGAGAAGCTTGCCTGTATTGATTGCGGTATAAGCTATCCTGAGATTACCCCGCGGTTTTTCTCATTTAACAGCCCGGTTGGTGCGTGCCCGGAGTGTGACGGCCTTGGCGTTCACCTGAGAACTGAGGATGATGAAGAAGATGTGCCTGATGAGATATGTCATTTATGTAATGGTGCAAGATTAAAAAAAGAGTCTCTTGCAGTAAAGATTGAAGGGATGACGATTGCAGATACCACACGGTTTTCCATAAAGGCCGCTGTGCGGTTTTTCAATACATTGGCCCTTACTGAGCGGGAGTCTCTTATTGCCCAGCGCATACTCAAGGAGATAAAAGAAAGGCTTCTGTTTTTGTCAAATGTAGGGCTTGATTATCTTACCCTTGACAGAGAGGCGGCTACTCTTTCCGGCGGCGAGGGGCAGAGGATACGGCTTGCCACACAGATCGGCTCAAGCCTTGTGGGTGTCCTGTATGTATTGGATGAACCGAGCATCGGTCTTCATCAAAGGGATAACGTAAGACTGCTTGCCACGCTTAAACGGCTGAGGGACATCGGCAATACAGTCCTTGTGGTTGAACATGATGAAGAGACTATCAGGGAATCAGATTATGTGATAGATATGGGGCCCGGTGCAGGTGTCCATGGCGGTGAAATTATCTCCATGGGTACACCCAAACAGATTATGAAGGATAAAAACTCCCTTACAGGCCGCTATCTTTCCGGTGACATGGTCATATCCCTGCCGGCACGCCATAGAAAGCCGCTGCGTTTCCTGACAGTAAAGGGTGCTAAAAAGAATAATCTCAAGGATATAGATGTCTCTGTCCCAATCGGACTGCTGACCGCTATTACCGGTGTCTCCGGTTCAGGAAAGAGTACACTGTTGTTTGATGTACTTTACAGAAATGTTGCGCATCACCTCTATAGAAGGTCTAAGGAGTATGACGGGTGCAGTACGATTACCGGTATGAATGAGTTTGATAAGGTGATCAATATTGATCAGTCGCCTATCGGAAGGACACCGAGGTCAAACCCTGCTACATATACAGGCCTGTTTACGCACATACGAGACCTGTTTGCAAAACTCCCTGATTCAAAGATGAGGGGGTACAGATCCGGCAGATACAGCTTTAATGTAAAGGGCGGCAGATGCGAGGCGTGTCAGGGTGACGGCCTGATAAAGATAGAGATGCACTTCCTCCCTGATGTTTATGTGACGTGTGAGGTCTGTAAGGGGAAGCGCTACAACAGGGAGACCCTTGATATAAAATACAAGGGGAAGAATATTGCAGAGGTGCTTGATATGACAGTTGCACAGGCGATTGAGTTTTTCGATGCTATCCCAATTATAAGACATAAACTGGTGACATTAAGGGAGGTTGGCCTTGATTATGTGAAACTAGGGCAGGCGGCAACAACACTCTCAGGCGGAGAGGCACAGAGGGTAAAACTCTCAAAAGAGCTGTCAAGGCGTGCAACAGGCAGGACGCTCTATATACTTGATGAACCGACAACAGGACTCCACTTTGCCGATATTCAGAGGCTCCTTGATGTCTTAAACAGGCTGGTTAATGCCGGAAATACCATCGTGGTGATTGAGCATCACCCTGATGTGATAAAGAATGCGGATTACTTGATAGACCTCGGCCCTGAAGGCGGTGATGGCGGCGGCAGAATCGTTGCGTACGGGACACCGGAAGAGGTGGCTAAGATTGATGAGTCGTATACGGGGATGTTTTTGAGGGAATTTGTGGGAAGCAGGTGAAGGGCTTTCGGATGAACTCACATGAGCCAGGGTTCACAAAGGGACATGAAAATCAGCGGGACAAGAAAGTCCCGCCTATCCTCGTAGATAGGGATAGGCGGGGTTTTCTTGCCCCGCCGGAAGGGATTTTCGGATGAACTACCTATCATCAGTCAAAGACGAGATTTACAAGTGCATAAAGTGCGGTACCTGCATGACCGGATGTCCTACGTTTGGGATTACACGGGACGAGACTATGGTTGCACGCGGGAGGATAAATCTTGTCGGTGCGGTACTTGACGGCCGTATTGAGACTACAGAACGGTTTGAGGGGATGATAACGTCATGTATTGGTTGTCTGACCTGTGATACAAATTGCCCTACAGGTGTAAAGGTAAGTGAGATTATATTTGCTGCAAAGGCCCATATAGCTGATAAATCAGGGCTTGGAATTATTGAGAAGATTGCCTCAAAGATAGTATTAAGACTCAGATGGCCTTTGCCGTTGATGGCAAGGATGATGTCTGTTCCTGTAAAGATTTATGAGATGCTTCCGGTAAACGGGCTGTTTAGCAATGCTATCCCGTTTGTCCGGAAAAATATAAAACGCAAACTCCCTGAAATAGGGAGTCCGCCGCTGAGTTCTTTATATCCTGAGCTTATAAGGACAACCAAGGCAAATAAAAAAGGTACGGTTGCTTTTTATCCCGGTTGTGTTATGGAGCTGAGCAAGCAGGCAATGGGCAAGGCAACTATAAGCGTACTGAATAAGCTGGGCTATGATGTTATAATCCCGAAAGGACAGTTTTGCTGCGGCAGTCCGTTACTTTCACTCGGGGATAGGGAAACGGCAAAGAAACTGGCAAGGAAGAATGTTAAGATTTTTTCTAAGCTGAACGTAGAGGCGATAGTTGTTTCGTGTGCAACATGCGGAAATATGCTGAAGAAGGAGTATCCAGTACTATTATCCCCCCCTTTAGAAAAGGGGGGCGAAGGGGGATTTGATGTTCAGGCATTCTCGGATAAAATAACAGACGTACATGAGTTTATCTTTGAACCGCTTAGGAGCAGGCAATTTACAAACAGGGATGAAAAACCCCACCCTCACCTTAATCCTCTCCCTGAGGGAGAGGAAATTTCCCTCCCCTTCAAGGGGAGGGTTAGGGTGGGGATGGGGTCATTTCCGAATGAAACAAACCGCGTCACCTTCCACGATCCCTGCCACCTGAAAAAGGGGCTTGGCATTTATCAGGAACCAAGAGATATTCTGAAGTCTATCCCCTCTGTTGACTTTGTAAATATGGAAGATTCGGATGCCTGCTGTGGTTTCGGCGGCATATTCAGTGTTTATCACTACGACCTTGCCTCTCAGATAGGAGAGAAGAAGGCAGAGAATATTAAAAAAACAGGTGCAAAAATAGTTGCCACAGGCTGTCCCGGATGTGCTATACATATTGAGGATTCTTTGAACAGATTAGGGTATAATGCTGAGGTAAAACATACGGTAGAACTTTTGGATGAGTCATTGAACTAACACTAACAAACAGGAGGTGTGATGAAATTTTTTATTGATACAGCAAACATTGCAGAGATTAAAGAGGCAGTAAGCCTTGGTTTAATAGACGGTGTTACTACCAACCCGTCGCTGGTTTCAAAGGAGAACAGGGAGTTCAGGGGGCTTGTTAAAGAGATATGCTCTCTGGTGGATGGACCGATTAGTGCGGAGGTTATTTCCCTTGAAGCTGAGGGCATGGTCAAAGAGGCAAGGGAGCTTAGCACAATCCATAAAAATGTTGTTGTAAAAATACCTATGCTTCCTGAAGGATTAAAGGCCGTTCGCACCCTCACTCAGGAAGGTATAAAAACGAATGTCACCCTTATATTCTCTCCCTCTCAGGCACTCCTTGCAGCAAAGGCAGGGGCAACTTACGTAAGCCCGTTTGTCGGACGGCTTGATGACGTGTCGCACATTGGTATGGACATAGTAAGTCAGATACGGAGTATATTTGATAACTATGGGTATGACACAGAGATAATTGTTGCAAGCATAAGAAACCCGCTTCATGTAGTGGATGCCGCTATGATGGGGGCAGACGTTGCCACTATCCCATACAAGGTATTATTGCAACTGGCCTCTCACCCGCTTACGGATATTGGTATTAAGAAATTTATGGAAGACTGGCAGAAGGTTACTAATAACAAGTAGACCATATAAACACAGAGAGAGGAGCATGCTCCTCTCTCTGTGTCAGAATAATCATTAACTCTTACAGCATACCCTTTAGCTTTGGTGCAGGCTTGAATGAGATAGTCTTGCTTGCCTTTATCTTTATTGTCTCTCCTGTTCTCGGGTTTCTTCCGGTCCTGGCCTTTCTGGTCCTTACTGTGAAGGTACCAAAGCCCGGATAAGCAAACCTCTTGTCTTTTTTAATAGACTTGGACAATACATCAAAGATACTATCTACCAAATCTTCTGTCTCTCTCTTGCTGAGTGTGGATCCCTTAGCTGCCTTTTGGATTGCATCAACGAATTCGGCTTTTGTCATCCTGTTTCACCTCCTTCCTTTTCTGTTGTATTTTTCAAGTAATTTGAAGATAACCAGATTTACTAATGTTTAAGCCAGAATTTTAAAGAATTGGAATATACAAGTCAAGTGTAAAATGTTATAATCCGTGCCGTGCGTAAAGAAATATTTTTTTTATTGACTTTTCTGAAAATATTTCCCGTCTTTTTAATCCTGATTATGTTTATTTCTGCCTGTGGAGGAGAAAAAAATAGAGAGCAGGCAGTTGCATCCGTTAATAAGTCTCCCATCCTTTTAAAAGAATTCCAGAAGGAGCTTGCTGTAAACTCAAGGCGGGACCACGCTTTTAAGCTGACATCCCGTGTTATCGAAGAACAGCTTGAGCTTATGATTGATAAGAAACTCATGATTCAAGAGGCAGCGAGGATGGGGCTTGCAGAGGATGAGAGGTTTATTGAGACTATCAGGACATTCTGGGAGCAGACCCTTATCAGGGATTTAATTGAGGCAAAGACAAAAGAATGGAATGACAGGTTGTTTGTAACAGAAGACGAGATACAGGAGCAGTATAACAGGCTTCAGCATAAACTGACCCTCAGGCTTGTTGAAGGTATAGATAAGAAAAATACTGATGTCATTAAAAATAAGATGCTGAAAGGTGAGGAGATAAAAGGTGAAGAGACGATAGGGCCATTGACTTATGAGACAGCAGGGATGGGGCTGGAAGAGGATGTTCTTAATAAGGCGTATGATATGAATGCCGGCGAGGTCAGGGTAATTGAGGAAATGGATGGCCGCATAACTGTAATAAAAGTCCTAAATAAAGAGAGTGTACCTGTTCCTCCTCTTAAAGACCTGCATGACAGGATTAAGGAATTTGTACTTGAACAGAAAAAACATGAGTCAATTGAAGAGTGGTTGAGGGGTATAAAGAAGACAGCCTCTATCAGTATAAACGATAAGCTCTTAAAAGGGATGACCCATGAGTGATAGCCCTTTATTCAGGCGGAGAAACTATTTCATAAAAAAGAAGTTCCAGGTAGATTTTACAATAAAGTTCCTGATTATTATTTTAATAGAGGTCATCCTTGCCATCGGCTTTTTTATCTATCTTTCCAGAGGGACATTGACCACCGGATTTGTCGGTTCTGATTTCAGGATTGCAAAGACATCCGAATATTTCCTGCCGACTTTGTTTCTGGCAAATCTGATTATCCTTGCCATCACAGGTGTAATAGGGATAGCAGTAATGATATTCATGTCTCACAGGATTGCCGGGCCTCTGCACCGTTTTGAAAAGGTGCTTGAAGAGATCGGAAAGGGTGACCTTACGCATAGATTCAAGTTACGGGATAATGACCAGTTGTCAGAACTGGCAGACAGCATAACCGAGCTTACTGTATCTTTGGATAAAAGGATACGTGATGCAAAGTTAAGGATACAGGAACTATCAGCATTAAATGCCGCAATCCAATCAGTTTTATCAGATACCCCATCAGCCGATAAGGAACTAAAGGGACAATTATCAGCAGTCTCTAAGAAGATAGAGGAGTTAGAGGAGGCTGTAAACTATTTTAGGACCTCAGAATACAAGGGAAGCAAAGGATTATAAGGGTTATAAATCTTATGCCGGTATTCTGTGCCTGACTGCCTTTTTTATAATGATATACAGCCTGCCTGTTTTTGCATGTGAAGGCCAATCAAAAGCATATAAGACCGGTTATACTGAAATCTGTTACACTTCTGATAAAGACCTGTATGGTTTTTCAGGTACCCTGAGTAAGGGGTTGTTTTCTTATATCGAGGCATCGAAAAATCCCGAGGTTGTAAAAAGCAGGGTGGACAATATCGTTGAGAGGGTAAGCAGATTACTTGATATGTACCCCTCTGACCTCCACTTTAATATTACCTTGTACCCCAAAGACAAAGACGTTGAAAGGACCTTCCTTAGTATGGGCGGGCTAAGAACTTATGAAACTGCCCCAATCGCCTTCTATTCTCACAAGAGCAAGACTATCTATATCTCTCTTGAAAAGCTGACAGCCGGTGTCCTTGCCCATGAGATAGCCCATGCAATCATTAATGTCTATTTTGACACCCCGCCGCCGGAGAGGATGCAGGAGATACTGGCACAGTATGTTGACAGGCATCTTTGGGAGGAATGACGCGGGGTGAGCAGTGAGCAGAAGTAAGAGGTAAGAGGTAAGAAGATAGAAGCAAGATTAAGATAAAGATTGAGTTATATGAGGGAAAGGTAACAATGTTTTCTTACCCTCCACAAATTGAGAATTAGAGAGAGGCCATGGGGAGGGATAGGGTGGGGGTGAGCTATGGATATTTTCGGGTGCGTATGTCTCCCCCCTAAAAATAAACACTCATATAAAGTGATATAAGTCGGTATTTATAAGAAGGCTCTCTGATTCCTATGAATTTATCAGGGCCTGTGTCAGGAAAATTATCAAGAGCGTAGTCGCTTCTCACGTATCTTTCCATGTAATATCCGGCTGTTATACTTGCATTTTTTAAATACTTTTCCGAATCGCTGCTGTCTTCCTGTTCTTTTCTGAGTTTTGCAGAGATGTAAACTTCATAAGTGTCGGTAATATTGCTGACCTCAGGCAGTTTAGAGTCCGCACCGGCGAAATCATACTTGCTGTAGTCCCCTTTTATTGAGAATCTTTTACCCGGCTTAATATTAAATCCTGCTGTTAATACATTTGAAGTATCTTCAAGGATACCGGTAATAGGTTTAGTGAACCCGGTATATTTAGTATCTTTTGTATAACTTAGATTGTTGTCATAAGTCCAGCTATATCTTCCTGTTGTTTTCTTTTTGTCATAATAATACTCTGTATAGAACTGCAGGAATGTAAAAGGTTCAATCTGGAGGGACACAGAACCGGATGTTCCCTGAGACCTTATCCTGCCGATAGTAACATTGTTGTGTTCTTCTAAGAGGTAAGAAAAGTTTAATCCTAATGAAAATGCCTCAATGGGGGAATAATCTATGCCTGCAGATATTTTTTGAGAGGCAAGTTCAGAGAGATCAAAAGTCCGTAATAGTGTATGTTGAGTAACGGTATTTAAAGTATCAGGGTCATAGATTGCATTGTAATATGTGGGGTCATACTTACCCGTCCTTTTTGAATAAGTATATCCTAAATTTGTGGCCAAGGAGTTGAGGATAACGGTTCGCATAGTTACCTGTGCCTTTTTCTCATTTTCCTTTTCTACCTCCCTTTCATCCCGTGAGGTATCCTTATTTTCTATCAAGGTATTAAGGTATAACCGGCTTGCGGGAGACCATGTCCCGTCAAGAATAATACTGTCTGTGTAGTAGGCGGTATATCTCGCTATCCTTGGATACCTTATTGCATTTACTCCTCCATCCTTACCATCGCCCCCATCTATCATTATGTATGAAGGTGTTTCCTTTGCATTCGGGGTATCATTTTTATGGGCATAATGCCTGTATTTTATATTGAATCTCAGGTTTGAAAAAAGTTTTGCACTAAGCGCCGTAGATAATGTAAGGTTTCTTACGTCTGAATCAATCTTATTACGCAGAAATTCACCGCCTACATCAGGGATAGTTGTAAAAGGAATCAGGTCAATAGTGCTTGTGACTTTGCTAAAAGATAGAGTGTTATAGAATGTAATATTATTTGATAATTTTATGGATGGCCGTAAGGATAATGTGTGAACTGTATAATCTCCCGCCCCTTTTGCCCTTCCATCCGATCCTTTAAAAAGATTTGCCCATGTGATGTCATCTGTCAGTCTGTTGGTAAATATATCGAAGTTGTTGTCAAGCTGGATGTCTACACTATCATCTATGTACTCCATATTTATACCGATTGTTGTGGTCTTGTAATCTTTTGGTTCAGTAATTTCTCTTATTGCTGTTCGGGGTACGCCGGATTGTTTTGTAAAGTTTTCAAAGCTAACCGGGCTTCTCCCGTTACTCTCCTCTACAGATAGCCTCGTAGTAATAATGAGCTTGTCACCCGGCCTAAACTCTACAGATATATTATTGATATCCCTTGTCTTTAAGATATTAGAACTATCAGTTGATGAAGTCCCTGATCCATCATAAGTCCTGATAAATCTGTTAAGACCGGTATCCACATCGAGCAAACCATATTTCCTGTAACTTAAGTTCCAGTAGCCATCCTGATTAAGATTGGTCAGTGGTTTGATATTCCCTGCATTTCCCGAAATCTCCTGAGTCCCTGATCCCAAAATGAAATGGAAATTATCTATATAAGTTCCCTCCGGTATAGTCTTATATTCTCTTGACTTAGGAGAATCCGTAAAAATCTTCATGTCCTGAAACTTACCTGAAATATCCATGATAGAAATATTCTCAAAAGTAGGCTCTTTGACTGTGGTTTCAGCAGGTGTGGGTGCAGCGGGTTGTTCCTTACCTTCTTCCCTGGCGGGAGTGGTTTCTGAAATAATCCCCCCTCCCTTGACTGGAGGGGGTGAGGGGGAGGGTGACTCTGCAGGTGTTGAAACAGTCTCACCGGACCCATCATCGCAAAGTACAATATTTGGAATAAACAGGATGATAATGAATATGATCAGTAACTTTTTCATATCTGATTTATCTCTGCAGGCCGGCACCGGAGGGATGTCTTGAACCATGTATCATCGGGTGACAATTCATACAGCCCCTGTTGTAAGTAAACCTGCTCTTGGGGTTTAACACATCATGCGCATCAATATTATCAGGAAGATTCTTCGGCAGATTAGTATGACATTCAAGGCATAGATAAGGTTGACGCATCTTCAGAAGCCGGCTGTTAATGGAGGAATGTGCATCATGGCACAGAAGGCAGTTTTCCTGCACCGGAAGATGGTCAAAAAGATAAGGCCCTCTTTTGTCTGAATGACAGCTAAGGCAGTTCTCATTTACAGAAGATGATCTTAGCAGCCCGGGTGTGTCGGACCCATGCGGTGAATGACATGTAGAACACGACATCTTTCCCTCATCCTGTGAAAGATGTGGTGAATGCATAGCTTTACTCTTTTTTTCTGCATGGCACTTAAGGCAGGTCTCCTTTATTGAAGTTTGCTTCAATAAATTCTTCATTGTTACATTCTTCATAACCTGATGACATTCAGTACAGGTCATTGTTTTTCCATGCATGTTATCATTCCAGTAAAACAGACTCCCTTGATTATGACATATAATACAGGAATTATTCTGTTCTTCTCTGGTATCTTTTGACATCGGACCATAAGATATTATAAACAAACGCTCCTTAGTATTATTGATATGCAGACTTCCTGGTCCATGACATGTTTCGCAATCTATTCTTTTTTCTTCCTTTTCCTTTCCTGCAGGGATGAAACTCTTTTTCCATCTTGCATGGATAGTTTTACTCCATTGGGTATGTTGTTTTTCATGACAGCTTATGCACTTTTCCGCTCCAACAAACCCCTTTTTTCTGTCAGGAGGAGGTGGAATCATGAATGCCCCCTCTTTTGGAATAATAAGAGTTGTTAATTCAATCGGAGGTAATGCACTTGTTTCCATCGTAGGCATAGGTTGCGTTCCCTCTGCCGGTGGAATGGCTGATGTATTTTCTGCAGGGGGCAAAGGCTTTGTTACTTCTGTGACGGCCTGTTGCGGTGTCTCCTGAGGAGTCTCATTTTCTGCATGGATATTGTATGCCTGATAAATGCTGATGATAATTATGACAATAATCAGGGGGGTAAGTATTCTTTCAAAGTTCATATTAAGGATATAATAATATTAAGCAACTCAAAGTCTTATACTATAGATTAGAATTATTTATTGTCAAGGATTAACTAACAGGATCTGTAATTCAGACACTGAACTTCAGACCTTAGACTTCAGATAAATGCAATTTATTGGCTTGCATTCTATAAATCAGTATGACAATATTATTCTTTGTAAATCCACAATCCGGACAACTTTAATTGATCTTTATAAAGAGAGACTTACGGCAGGTAACTTATGAAATATTACGCTCATTCAGAAAATAGTCGTAAAGAGAAACATAGCTTGTCTGAACATCTGCGCCAAACTGCAGAATTGGCGGAATCCTTTGCATGTGATGAAACCTACAAGACGATTTTCAGGATAGCGGGTTTATTGCATGATCTCGGTAAATATCAGCTTGAGTTCCAGAGGTATCTTGATAAAGGAGGGAAACGCGGCAGCGTTCCTCACGCTTCATGGGGCGCGGGATATGCAAGAATTCGTAAACTTATTGAGGCATCAATTGCTATTGACGGTCATCATAAGGGTTTGCCGGATAACTCGGCTTGGAAAATTGATACGGAATGTTTCAAACGGGGAGAAGTTTCTGAATTTACAAATATTAAACAATCTTTTATTAACGACACAGGAGTTAATGAGGCAAATATTCAAGCACCGAATTCTTTGGCATTTCCTGAAAAATCACAACGTGAAGTTTTTATCAGGTACCTTTTTAGCGCTTTAACGGATAGCGATTGGCTTTCAACAGAAGAGCATTTTGAGCAGGATAAATTTAATATGCGTATCGGTTCTGGATTGCCTGCAGACTCTATGGTAAGCAAATTGGAAGAGGAATTCTTGAAGAAATCTAAAGAGGGTGAAATCAATCAATTACGAAATGATGCGCGCAATCAAGTACTTCAGAAAGCAGAAATGCCCTGTGGATTTTATTCATTATCACTTCCGACCGGGATGGGTAAAACTCTTACATCTATGGCATGGGCAATACGTCATGCGAAAAAGAATGGCCTAAAACGAATAATAATAGTCCTTCCTTATATAAACATCATAGACCAGACCGCCCAGGTTTTAAAAGGCATCTTTGGAGACGAATGGGTTCTTGAACATCATTCCAGTTACATTGAAGGCGACCTTGATGATATATATGTGTCTGAGAGTTATTCTTCTATTCAGGAGCGCAAGAAATTGGCGTGTGAAAATTGGGATTACCCTATTATTGTAACAACTACAGTTCAATTCTTTGAATCCCTTTTCAGTAACAGGCCATCACAGTGCCGCAAGATTCATAACATAGCTGAAGCTGTGGTGATATTTGACGAGGTTCAGGTACTTCCAAAGGAAGTGATACTGCCTACACTGCAAATATTAAAAGATGTTCAGGCAGTTATGAAGACATCCTTTTTGTTTTGTACTGCAACACAGCCTGCTTTTGAGAAGAGGCAGGGGTTTGATGGCATAAGTACAATTCAGCCCTTAATTGACAACCCTTCAATGCTTTATGAGAAAACAAGGCGTGTTAACTATGACTTATTAAACGATTTAAATCCGATTGATTGCATGGGGTTGTTTGAGACCGTAACGCAGGCGGATGCTTCCACGCTTGTTATATTTAACACCAAAAAAGCCGCCTTAGAGTTTTTCAATTACACAAAAAATCGTGGTGATTGGGAAAAGAAATATCATTTATCAACGTCAATGTGTCCGTTGCATCGAAAAGTAGTAATCAAAAATATCAGGCATGATCTGGAAGCAAAGAGAAAAATACTGGTAGTTTCTACACAGCTTATTGAAGCAGGTGTTGATTTTGATTTTCCGGTAGTGTTTCGTGCTATGGCACCGCTTGAGGCGGTTATTCAGTCTGCAGGTCGTTGTAATCGTGAAGGCACTTTAGGCGAGATGGGCGGGAAAGTATTTCTGTTTAAATTGCACGACGGTGGGATGCCGGATAAGACTTATGCTGCGTGCGCTGGCCATGCTGAGGAGCTGATTAAACGAGACATATATCAATTACAAGGGCATACGATATTCAATGAATACTATGCTCAAGTAATAAAGCTCTATGTTGATCCGGATAAATTCAATATCAATGAAGCACGCAGGCAATTTAACTTTAAGACAGTAAATGACAGTTATCGCATAATACAGGAAACTACCGAAGGGCTTTATATTTATAACTACAGCGATGAAAGCAGGCAATTGCTTCATTTGCTTGAGTATAAGGAGTTTCTGTCAAGAGATGATTTCCGGAAGATGCAGACATTTACTGTACAGGTATATCAACATTTTATTTTTCAAAATGGCAATATGTGTAAAACAATGCCTCAGGGGTTTAAAGTATGGTATGGAAATTATGATCCTGAAACAGGTATCTCTGTAGCTCCAATTGAGGCGGATAAATTAATCGTATAATCAGGAGGTGTATATGCTTGATGATCGCATCGTAAGAGTTAAGGTAAAAGGCGATTTCGCTTGTTTCACGAGGCCGGACCTGAAGGTTGAGCGGATGACGTATCCATGCATGACGCCATCAGCGGCAAGGGGAATTCTTGATTCAATTTTGTGGAAGCCGGAGTTTCAGTGGTATGTAAGAAGTATATTAGTTTTGAATCCTGTAAAATTCTGTTCAATTAAACGTAATGAAATTAATACCAAGCAAGGCCGCAACCCTATTATTATTGAAGAAAAACGTGCCCAGCGCAATAGTGTAGTTTTGAGAAATGTTGCATACATCATTGAAGCGTCAATTTATCAGAAGCAAATGTCAGATAAAAACAAACCTGAAAAATATATAGGGAGAAAAGGAATTGATGCTGATAATGATGGAATGTTTATCCGCCGCGTTAAAAAAGGGCAATGCTGGCGCAGACCCTATCTTGGTGTGCGTGAGTTTTCTTCTGAATTTATGGAGCCGGATTGCACTGAAAAACCAATACAGGAGACTATTCCTATTGGGAGTATGCTGTTCGATATATTTTATAACGCAAATGGAAAGCCTGAACCCTTATTCTTCCATGACGTGGCAGTGCGCAACGGTATTTTGAACTGTGAAGTCGCGGAGAACGACAAGATGATACAGTCCATCCATATCCAGCCGCCAATAGACAGCGAAACATCTGCTGTGCTTTATGACTTCAATCAGCGGGAAGAAAGGGAGGCGGAGATATGATTAAGGAATTAAGCGAGTTAGGGAAAACTATCCGGTTAGGCAAAACAGAGAATGAATGTGTTCACAATGCATTAAAGGAAGAGCCAATTTCAATGGAGATAGTTATTAGTGAAGATGGTGGTTTTCAAAAATTTGAATCGTTTGAAAAAAAACAGACTATTGCTGAAGCTATAACTGCAAAAAAGGGGAAAGCAAGACTATTACTTGATAAGGCAGAAGAAATGTTTTGCTACGGAGGAGAAGTATCAGGAAAGAAACATAAATTATTTCTGGAGAAATTAGCTCTATACCAGGAACTAAATGAGTTAAAACCAGTTGTAGCATTTTATGAGCAAAATAAAGTTAATGGATTGGATAAGGCACTTAAGGAATTTGAAATTGCTATTCCTGATGAGAAGAACAGAAAAGGCAATATAGGCTTTAGAATACAGTCTGAAGGTAGTCGTATTCATGAAAAGCCGGAGGTTCTAAAGAGAATAATTGCAGAATATGAGACTGCACAGAAACAACTTTTATCAACCAAACAAAAACAATGCTCTATTTGCGGTAAGAGCGATTATCCTGTTGAGGATATTCCTCACGGCATGATTAAAAAGGTCCCTGATGGACAGACAAGTGGTTGCGCATTGGTTTCATATAATGAAAATGCTTTCGAATCCTATTGCCTAAAAGGGAATAATAATTCTTCAGTATGTACAAATTGCGCCAAGACATATGTCGAAGGGTTGAATTGGTTTTTATCATCAGGTAATGAAGTTACAATCAAAACCAAAAAAGGTAAAGAAAAAAAGGAATTCCGATATACAAATCGCAGGAATTTCGGATCGGATACTGCAATGGTGTTTTGGACCCGCAAGAATGAAAAATTGGATGAAATTGACTACCTTGAAGCACCGAATCCGGCAGATGTCGCAAGGTTAATTGAATCGGTGACATCAGGCACTGAAAGGGATAACAGATATATTGAACCTGACCAGTTTTATTCATGTACGCTTTCCGGCTCTGCAGCAAGGATAGCGGTGCGGGATTGGATAGAGACCAGCCTGTTTGAATTTAGAAAATCAATCGCAATGTGGTTTCAGGATATTGCAATTGATGAATATAATTCGGATTTAATGAAGACCCAATCGCATTATTCCCGACTGTATGATCTGGCAAGATGCTGTCAGAGAAAAAATAGTGACGGCAGTTATGATAAAGACGGTGCATCATTAGCAAGAGTAGCCACATACTTATGGAACATAGCTTTAAAGAACAGTACCCCGCCGCACTGGATATTAACAAAGGTACTTCAGCGAGCCCGTTTAGATGGGGTCACTGCCGAACGGGCCGCTTTAATCAAACTAATTTTAAATAGAAACAATAAAGGGGGTGATTTTGTGATAACAGAAAAGATTGAGCAGGGAAATAGGCCAGTGGCTTATGTCTGTGGGCAAATCTTTGCAAAACTTGAGAGCGTCCAATATGCCGCATTAGGAGACAGAAACGCCGGAATTCGGGAGAGATATTTTACATACATGTTGACTTTGCCCTCGGCTGCATTCGGTCGGTTATTCGATTTGAGTTCAAAGCATTTTCGGAAACTGAAGAATGAAAAGCCCGGACTTGCGGTCACACTGGATAAAGAGCTTCAGGATTTGGTGAAAGACATAGATATTAATAAATTGCCCGCCACTTTTTCTTTAGAAGAAAAAGGACAGTTTGCAATCGGATATTATCATCAAAGGCAGGCACAGTTTGATAACTTAAAATCAAAAGAAAACAAAGAGGAGGAATAAAATGAGCGAGATAGTAAAGAATCGGTATGATTTTGTTTTTTTCTTTGACGTAAAGGACGGTAATCCTAATGGTGATCCTGATCAAGTGAACCTACCAAGGGCAGATGCAGAAGATCAGCATGGGTTAGTGACGGATGTTTGTATCAAAAGGAAGGTGCGTAACTATGTGCAACTGAAGTATGAAGATAAGAACCCAAAATCTCCATATGATATTTTTATAAGGCAAAGGGATATAACCGGCGAAGATAGCTATTTAAATGCAATAATTAGCAAAACGCCGGGTAATACTACGTCAGAAAAGCGTAAGAAACTGTGTGATGATTATTACGATATCAGGACATTTGGTGCGGTATTAAGCACAGGAGAGAAGGCAGGCGGTGAAGCGTCGGAAGAGGAAGGAGAAGAAGTCGCTAAAAGCAAGAAACAAAATAAAGAGAAAATAAGAGGGGCTGGTACGGTCCGTGGCCCTGTGCAATTTACTTTTGCTCGTTCAGAAGATCGCATTTACCAAGCAGAGCATTCAATAACCCGTTGCTGTGTTACTACTGAGAAGGAGAGAGATGACCAAGCCAAAAAAGATCGTGAATTTGCATCAACTTTTGGCAGGAAGGCCACCATTCCTTATGCATTATACCGCATGAAAGGATTTGTATCTGCTGTTGATGCTAAAAAAACAGGATTCTGTGCAGATGATTTAACGCTGCTTTGGGAAGCCCTTATAAAGGCATTTGAAAATGACCATGCTGCTGCACGAGGAGAAATGAATCCTGTAAAACTGGTGATATTTAAACATAAAAGTCATTTGGGTAATGAGCTATCAGGGAGATTATTTGAGCGAGTAACAGTAAGGAAAAATTCAGAACTGCCGCGAGGGAAGGAAGATTATACAATTGCATTAGATAAAACCAATCTCCCGGTAGAGATTGAAGTTAATGAATGGCCGGAAGAGAATGTATTCTGAAGATGATCTTCTTCTACTTTCTACCTTGCAGCATTTTATATTCTGTAAAGGGCGGAGTAAGGTTATCTTTAATATTTATACTGGCAGGGAGGGGTCAAATGACGGAAACACATTTAGCGGTTTTCAAAGGAAAGCAAATCAGGAGGATGCTGTATAATGACGAGTGGTGGTTTTCTATTGTTGACATTGTCGAGGTGTTAACAGGTACGGAGAGACCAAGAAAGTATTGGAGTGACTTAAAGAAAAAGCTTTCTGAAGAGGGGTATGATGAGTTGTCCGAAAAAATCGGACAACTGAAGATGCAGTCATCGGACGGAAAATATTACGAAACCGACTGTGCAAACACTGAGACGATGTTTCGCATTATCCAATCCATCCCCTCGCCTAAAGCAGAGCCCTTCAAACGCTGGATGGCAAAGGCAGGCTACGAGCGGGTGCAGGAGATTGAATATCCTGAACTGGCTACTAAAAGGACAAGGGCATTGTATAAGGCCAAAGGCTATTCTGATGACTGGATAGAGAAACGGATGCGTGGCATTGCTATTCGTGAGGAACTTACGGATGAGTGGAAGAAGAGGGAAGTCAAAGAGAGAAGGGAATATGAGATGCTCACCGCTGAGATTGCAAAGGCTGCATTCGGCATCACCCCAGGCCGGCATAAGAATTTAAAGGGGTTGAAACGTGAGAATCTGCGTGATCACATGACCGACCTTGAGCTTATATTTTCAATGCTCGGCGAGGCCGCGACAACTGAGATAACAAAAGTTGATGATGCAAAGGGATTTCACGAAAACAAACATGCGGCGCTCAAGGGAGGAGAAGTAGCAGGTAAAGCAAGAGAAGACCTTGAAAAGAAGACCGGCAAGAAAGTGGTGTCACCGGAGAACTATCTGACAGAACCGGAAAGCCGGAAGAGATTGGAAAGAAGATGAAAAAACATTTAAATACTCTCTTCGTTACAACAAAGGGGGCGTATCTTTCTAAGGATGGTGAGACAGTCGTTGTGAAGGTGGACAATGAAGTCCGTCTGCGCGCACCTATTCACACACTTGGAGGGATTGTCTGCTTTGGACAAATATCCTGCAGCCCGTTCCTGATGGGATTCTGTGCGGAGAGCGGTGTGGCTATAAGTTTTCTCACAGAGAACGGTGGTTTTCTTGCAAAGGTTCAGGGGCCTGTATCCGGCAATGTCCTTCTGAGGCGGGAGCAGTACCGCAGGGCGGATGACCTGAACACGTCTGCATTAATTGCACGCGCGCTATTGACCGGCAAGATAGCCAACTCCCGCACTGTGCTTCAGCGTGCGATAAGGGATCATTCAGAAAAGATTGATGCGGATGCGCTTTCGCAGGCGTCACAACGGCTCTCAGGTTATCTGAGAAGATTGAGTTCAGAACAAGAACTGGATGTATTGCGGGGAATCGAGGGAGAATCGGCATATACCTACTTCAGTGTCTTTGATCATCTCGTTACCTCACAAAAAGATCAATTCAAATTCCATGAACGAAGCCGGAGACCGCCGCTGGATAATGTGAACTGCCTGCTGTCATTTCTCTATACCATTGTGATGCACGATGTCCGTTCGGCTCTTGAGACTGTTGGACTTGACCCTGCTGTCGGATTCCTGCACAGGGATCGTCCCGGCAGATATGGACTTGCACTCGACCTTATGGAGGAATTTCGTCCTTTCTTTGCTGACCGTCTGGCTCTGTCCATGATTAATCTTTGTCAGGTACAGGGAAAGGGATTTCAAAAAAAGGAATCAGGAGCGGTGTGGATGGATGATGATACGAGGAAGACTGTTCTGGTGGCCTACCAGAAGCGGAAGCAGGAAGAGATACTGCATCCCTTCCTTAAGGAGAAGGTTACAATCGGCCTGCTTTTTCATATGCAGGCATTGCTGATGGCGCGTTACCTGCGCGGGGATATGGATAATTATCCCCCGTTTATATGGAAGTAAGGAAATACCCGTCGCTATCCGCGAGGGAGCGTGGATTGAAAGATACGGAAGTGAGAGCAAGATATGTTTGTAATAGTAAGTTATGATGTTGCCACCGACGATGGCAAGGGGCAGCGTCGCCTCCGCAGGGTGGCGCGTGCCTGTAAGGATTACGGACAGCGGGTACAGTATTCGGTGTTCGAATGTATTGTTGACTCCGCACAGTGGACGATGTTGAAGAATAGGTTAATCTCGGAGATTGACCCTGAGAAAGACAGCCTGAGATTTTACTATCTCGGGTCTAACTGGAAGCATCGCGTGGAGCATGTAGGGGCAAAGGCGGCTATAGATCAGGAGGGGCCGTTGATTATTTAAGGGTTTGTCAAAAAATAAGTGTAACGATATTGCGCTCAGATTCGGGTCAGAATTGGTTGTGCCGATTGAGCAAAACCGTAGGCGTAGTAATAACTACGTTGAGGATTTTGCGATTGAGGCACGGCCAAAGATGGCACGGAGATGAGATGCAAGATGTAACAGTTATTTTTTGGCAAGCCCTAAGATGCTGTTGCGAACCTGTTGTTCACAAGATTTCTATATATGGTTCGCAGTGTTGAATAAGTGAATTAATCCGGGAAGTTTCAAAAAGGCTCTTTGTCAATTGAATATTTTTACAATGAAAAATATGGGATTCGCACAAAATAGCAAAAAAATTTATTATATACAATAAGTTATGATGAAGCTCGCCCCTCGCACAGGGGCGTGGATTGAAACCAATTGACATGTCCGGCAACTTCTGGCAGTATAGCCAATGTATCCGCATCATGAGTATCCTCATCTTAGTTTTTCTTTATATAACCTATAACTTAACAGAAAGGGGTATCATTATGAAACTCTCGAAGTTTCTTACATTGTTGGTATTTATGTTGTCCTTATTAATTTCAGTTCCGGCAGGTCTGGTTCACGCGGAGATGGCACGTTATAATGTTGACCCGGACCATTCAACAGTGGGGTTCAGTGTGACGCACATGACGGTTTCAAAGACCACCGGAAGGTTTATGGATTTTACAGGTTTTATTGATATTGACCCCGATACTGTAACCGTTAAGTCACTTGAGGCCAATATCAAAACTGCTTCCGTTAGTACGAATCATAAAAAGCGTGATACCCACCTCAAGGGGCCGGATTTTTTTGATGTAAAAAAGTACCCGACCATGACATTTAAGATGAAGAGTTACAAAAAAACAGGGGATGTATACACTGTGTTAGGTGATTTAACCCTTCGTGGTATAACAAAAGAGATTACCCTTGTTGGAAATCTTAATGGAGTCAGTAAGGACCCATGGGGTAGCACTCGCGCAGGTTTCTCAGCAAGCGGTAAGATCAATCGTAAGGATTTTGGTATGGTATGGAACAAGGTGCTTGATAACGGCGGGTTGGTAGTCGGTGATGATGTTATGATAACCCTGGATATTGAGGGCATAAAGGCAAAGTAAGGGTCTGTCATGAAATAAGTTGTGCATTTAGGCGCTCAGATTTCGGTCAGGTTTGAGTGCGACCGATTGAGCAAACCCGAAGGCGTAGTTGAATCTACGCTGAGGGGTTGCGATTGAGGAGCACACAAAGATGGCCGGAAGATGAGAAGCATAAATGTATAGGTTATTTTATGACAGACCCTAAGGGTTTCCTACCTATATTTTAGCGGCATTAAATTCTATTGAAAATTAATACCCATACTGTTATACTGGACTTTCACAGCTTCAGGGGGCTATGTTAACCGCCCCCTTGAATCCTGTGTTATGAGGGTAATAATATGCTTTATAAGAAACCACAAATACAGTTTTATCCCTACATAGTTCAGAGGGATGATTATAAGTGTGTCAGATGTCTTGGATGTGTTGAACAGTGTTCTTATGATTCAACCTTCTATGATGAAGAGCTGGACGCAATATGGAATAAGCACGAGGCATGCGTAGGCTGTAAGCGATGTGAGGCATACTGTCCGACAGATGCCATCAAGATTGTCCCTAATCCTTCAAGACCTTACGAACACTCAAGCTGGAAGTGGGAACTTGTCATGGATACCTACCTGCAGGCTAATACCGGCGGTATTATTATCACAGGTATAGGTAATGATAAACCGCACAGGATATATTTTGACCATCTCTTAATTGATGCCTGCCAGGTCACAAATCCTTCAATAGACCCCCTGAGAGAACCAATGGAATTACGTACTTTCCTTGGCCGGAAGGGGCAGAAGATAGTGATTGAAGAAACAGAAAAAGGAAACATATCTTTAAAGACAAAACTTGCCCCGCAGTTACAGCTCGAAACTCCAATAATGTTTTCTGCAATGTCCTACGGTTCGATTAACCTTAATTTTCAGGAGTCAATGGCAAGGGCAGCCTTACAGCTCGGTACTTACTGGAACACAGGAGAGGGCGGTCTTCATAAGAAGCTTTATCCGTATGCCGGATGCGGGATTGTTCAGGTTGCATCAGGACGCTTTGGTGTCAGCAGGGATTATCTGAAGGCTGCTGCTGCAGTTGAGATAAAGATTGGGCAGGGGGCAAAGCCTGGTATCGGCGGACATCTCCCCGGAGAGAAAGTTAATGCAGAAATTGCAGAGACGAGGATGATACCACCGGGTTCGGATGCAATCTCACCTGCACCGCATCATGACATCTATTCAATTGAAGACCTCAAACAGTTGATATATGCAATAAAAGAGACCACACGTTATGAAAAACCTGTAATTGTAAAGATAGCGGCAGTTCACAATGTTGCTGCGATTGCAAGCGGTATTGCAAGGGCCGGGGCAGATATTATAGTGCTGGACGGTTTCAGGGGCGGGACAGGCGCTACACCAAAGTCAGTAAGAGACAATGTCGGCATACCTGTAGAGGTTGCGATAGCAGTGGTTGATAAGAGACTGCGTGAAGAAGGTATAAGGAATGAAGTTTCTATTGTTGCAACGGGCGGTATAAGGAACAGCGCTGATGTGATTAAATCAATAGCCCTCGGCGCTGATGCAGTTTACATTGCAACAGCGGCAATGCTGGCAATAGGATGCACACTTTGTCAGACCTGTAACACAGGTAGGTGTGCATGGGGTATTACAACAAATGACCCGAGGCTTGCAAGGAGGCAGAACCCTGAGATAGCATCAGAACAGCTTTATAATCTTGTAAAGGGCTGGTCACATGAGATAAAAGATATGCTTGGTGCCATGGGGATCAACTCGATCGAATCCCTTAAAGGCAACCGTTTAAGACTCAGGACCATTGGATTATCAGAGAAGGAAAGCGATATACTGGGAGTGTTGCCGGCGGGAATTTGAATAAAATAGGCGGGACAGGAATGTCCTTCCTATCCTTAATCTATATCTGGTTAGGCGGGGTTTTCTAACCCCGCTGTAAGGAATTAACTGATGAAAAAAGTAATAATTATCGAAGACTTCTGTATCGCCTGTTATAACTGTGAGGTGGCGTGTGTGGCTACTCATTCGCGTACTCAGGACCCTGTTAAGTCATACAAGCGTGAAAACCTGCGTGGAAAGACTAACACGATTGTTGAGCTTAAAGGTCCGGCAGCATTTTCTTCCATGTGCCGGCACTGTAAACATCCGTGGTGTCTTGATGCCTGTATAAGCGGGGCTATTCAGAGATTAGATAACGGGATAGTCTATCTTGATGAAGAGCGTTGTGTCGGATGCTGGGGTTGTGTGATTGCATGTCCTTATGGCTCTGCACATCCTAATATAAAACATAATGATAAGGAAGACACAAAACATGCTTTTAAATGTGACCTGTGCGTTGACAGGCTTGAACAGGGATTAAAGCCGGCCTGCGTGGAGGCATGTCCGAATAAGGCATTGGTTTATGATGAAACAATGCCGGAGGTTCTTTCTAAATGAAGAAGGCAGATTATGTTATTGTCGGCGCTAACGTAGCGGCAGTAGGGGCTATAGAAGGTATCAGAAGGTATGACACAAAGTCTTCTATCCTTACAATATCTTATGAGACACTCGGTTCTTATTCTAAGGCGATGCTTGCCGGTTACATAGAAGGCGAATCTGCCGGTTGGCTTGAATACAGGGGTAAAGACTATTTTAACCGGATGGGGGTTGATGCCCTTTATGGCAGAAAGGTTACTGCACTCAATCCTGATAAGACAAAGCTCGTTATAGAAGGCGGTGAAGAGGTCGGTTATAAAAAACTCCTGCTCGCTGTCGGCGGTGTGCCATTTAAGCCTTCAATTTCCGGTTCTGAAAATAAGAAACAGATATTCTCGTTTACTGAGTTTTCAGATGCACATAAGATAAAAGAGGCGCTTACGAAATTTGAAAGTGTGGTTGTAATAGGTGCAGGGTTTACAGGTACCGAGATAGCGTATACCTTAAATAACCTTAACAAGAAGGTCTCTGTAATTGAGCTTGGAGACAGGGTGCTTGTCAAGGCATTGGATCCGAGGTCTTCGGAGATTGCAGAAAAACTGATGAAAGATGGCGGTATTGATTTCTATTTAAATGATACTGTTGAGGAGATTGCAGGCCAGGGTAATAATGATGAGATTACAGGTGTGAAACTGAAAAGCGGGAAATTCATTCCATGTCAGGCGGTGATTACTGCAATCGGTGTTGTGCCGAATGGAGATTTGATAAATAACACGGGCATCAATTTTAACAGGGGGCTTGAGGTTGATGACCTGATGGCAACAAATATCCCTGGTGTTTATGGTGCAGGTGATGTTGTAAAGGCACTGGATATTACAGACGGTCAAAAGCGTTCCTTACCGCTATGGCCTTTGGCTTATCAGCAGGGCGTTGTAGCAGGTTCAAATATGGCTGGAGCAAATTTCCCTTACATCGGCGGTCTGCCTATGAATTCCCTGAAGTTCCTGAAAATGCCTATACTTTCAGCAGGTATTACCACACCTCCTGATTCCAGTTATAAGGTTGTGAGTATAGATGACCCTGAGGCATCCTTTTACCGGAGTCTTGTAATCAAAGACGGCACACTTAAAGGCTTTGTTACAGTGGGGTCAATAGATGGTGCAGGGGTTCTGACCGGGCTGATTAAAAATAAGATAAACATCGAGGATATTAAAGATACCCTTCTCCAACAGAAGAGGATTGGTTTAATAAACCTGCCGAGGGAGTGGAGGAATAAGTTTTTTACGCGTCGGGATGAAACCGGTTACCATGATTAGAGCTTACGTTGAAAAACGCCCATCTGCGGCGTCAGGACTGCGGGTTCTTCGCCTCACCGTACGGAAAGTACGCCTCGGCTCAAACCCTTGTCCTTCCTTGCACCTGGGCATTTTTGAACGTAAGCTTAGGTGGGAATATTTTTTTGTTAATATGTGTCTTTGGAGAAAGTTAGATAAGGTTGATGAAAATAAGGCCCCCTCACCCGGAGCCCCCCTCCTGCCTCCCCCCGCAAAGGAGGGTGGAGGAATTTGGTAGGAATTTAATTGCAGCTCTCCCGCCGGGGGAGAGGGTGCTAAGATTTCCCCCCTCCCTTGACGGGAGGGGGTTAGGGGGAGGGTGAGCTATGGAGATTTTCGGATGATGAAAATGAACAGAAAATATAATGACCCACGGGATACAAGCGGATGCGGGCTTGTGGGGTTTATTAACAGAGATGGTAAATGTGTAGATGGCCATCACATTAAAAAGTCCCTCTGTCTTATGAAGGAGAGGGGGAATGGACTTGGTGCAGGATTTGCTGCTTATGGCATATATCCTGATATGGCAGACTATTATGCTTTGCACATAATGATGGATGATGCAGATGTTAAAGCATCTGTAGAAAAGGTCATATTCCAGTTTTTCATCGTTCACAGAGAAGAAGAGATACCAACAAGGCCCAATCCATTCATTAAGAATCCTCCCATATTCTGGAGATATTTTGTAGAGCCTAAGAAGGAAATAATGCTCGGCTGGGAAGGTGACGACGACCTTGTTGTCCGTGCGGTTATGGACATGAACAATAATGTGTCAGGCGCCTATATCATATCCAGCGGTAAGAACATGGGGGCATTTAAAGGTGTTGGAGAGCCGGCGGATATTGCAGACTTTTTCATGATTGAAGACTACAGGGCATATATATGGACAGGGCACACAAGGTTTCCTACCAATACCCCGGGATGGTGGGGAGGTGCACATCCGTTTACCATACTGGACTGGTCAATCGTTCATAACGGTGAGATTACAAGTTACGGGACAAACAGGGCATTTCTTGAGATGTTCGGATATAAGTGTACACTGCTTACTGATACTGAAGTCGTGGCCTATGCACTGGACTTTCTTATTAGACAGCATAAGATGCCTCTCAGGGCTGCCTTTTATGTCCTTGCAAGCCCTTTCTGGAAGGACATTGATATTGAATTTTCAGAGAACAGGGAGCTGGCTGAGGCATTAAAGGCCATGCGTATACAGTATGCCCCCCTGTTGCTTAACGGGCCGTTTGCCATACTATTTGGATGGAAGTCCGGTCTGGTGGGATTTAATGACAGAATCAAGCTTCGTCCCCTCTTTGCAGGTGAAAAGGATGAGACACTTTTTATGGCAAGTGAGGAGGCAACGATCAGGGAAATATGCGCGAAACCGGACAGGTTATGGATGCCGAGGGCAGGAGAACCTGTGATAGGGATGGTAGACCCGAAAAAAGTCTTTTAATTTCGGGGCAAAGGAGGAGACAGTAAATTGGAAATAGATGCAGCGTCTGTTCACTACAAAGATCTGAACGACGAGATAAACAAGGTTATATCTGAAGGTGCAAAACATATTGTACTCAGGAATGTAAACGGTCAGCGCTTTATTGGAGCAGGTCTTCAGGGCGATGACATAAAGATAGATGTCCATGGCGTACCGGGAAATGACATGGCAGTGTTTATGGATGGCCCGGCAATAGAAGTGTTTGACAATGCACAGGATGGTGTCGGCAATACAATGAATGCAGGTAATATTTTTGTGCATGGTCATGCCGGAGATGTCTGTGGATATGGTATGCGGGGGGGGAAGCTGTATGTCCGGGGTGATGTCGGTTACAGGGTAGGTATCCACATGAAGGCATATATGGGGAAGACACCTACAATTGTTATCGGCGGGACAGCAGGCCACTTTCTTGGAGAGTATATGGCCGGAGGTGTAATCATTCTACTGGGACTTGAAAAAAGGCCCGGACATCAGATTGCAGGTGATTACCTCGGAACCGGGATGCACGGCGGGACTATTTTTGTAAGAGGTGAGGTGGATAACAGAAGGGTTGGGAAAGAGGTCGGCATTGAAAAGCCGGAAGATAAGGAATATGAAATGCTGAAGGCTGAGGTCTCAGAGTTTGCAAAGGTTTTTCACCTTAACTATGAGGAGATTATATCTGCCCCATTTGTAAAACTTTACCCTAAAACACACCGTCCTTATGGCCCTCTCTATAATGCCAGATGGTTCTGGCAGAGATCAGGATAATAGGTAATTGACTGTCAAAGGTTTTTTTGCTATTCTATCGTCTATTTTAATCTATAAGCCCACGAGTACATAAACTCCTTAAACCCTTTCTGTGGAGACTGGGTGTTGGGATAATATTCAGGTAGAAAGGGGACCGTAGATATGGCAACTGAGAAAAAAGGTTCAACAGCTTTGAAGAAGACAGAGGGAAAGTATGAGGAGATTAGAAAAGACCTTGAAAAACAGAAGGCCGCTCTGTTAGCAGAGGCAGGAATGGTAATCGGAGGGAACATAAGTCAGGATAAACTTAATTTCCCGGATATGACTGACCAGGCCGCTGCTGAGGCAGATAATAATTTTACTTTAAGATTGAAGGAGAGGGAGCAGAAACTTTTAAAAAAGATAGATGAGGCACTTGACCGCATTACAGATGGTACATTCGGGATATGTGATAATTGCGGAGAGGAGATTGGATATAAACGTCTCCTGGCACGTCCGGTTACCACATACTGTATTGATTGTAAGACTAAGCAGGAAGAGGATGAGAAGTTAAGAGAGTAGGGGATATTTAAAAACGAAGGAGGAAGTGATGTACGCAATTATTGAAACAGGTGGAAAACAGCAGAGGGTGTCTCAGGGAGACATAATCTCTGTTGAGAGGATTACAGGAGATCCCGGGGCATCAGTGGAGTTTGATAAGGTGCTGGTTGTGGGGAACGGAGAAGGATTAAATGTAGGAAAACCCTACGTTGAAAACGCCAAAGTTGTCGCAAGCATTATTGCACAGGAGAGGGCAAGAAAGGTCATTATCTTTAAAAAGAAACGCAGAAAGAATTATCGCCGCACCAAAGGACACAGACAGTATTACACAAAACTAAAGATACAGGAAGTTATAGGATAGTGAATGGTAAATTGTGAATAGTGGAAAGTAAACCCTCTCCCTGAGGGAGAGGGGGCTATGTTGATTCCCTCCCCTTCAAGGGGAGGGTTAGGGTGGGGATAACCAAGAAATCCCCCCCTTGTAGTTAAAGGGGGGTGAGGGGGGTTATTTTCAGGTGAATTGTATAAAACTGTATACTGCTAATTAATAAGAAAGGGGAGTTCTTCATGGCACATAAAAAAGGGCAAGGGGCCAGCCGTAACGGACGTGACAGTAATGCTCAGAGACTTGGGGTAAAATGCTTTGGAGGTCAATCAGTGTCTGCAGGTTCAATAATAGTAAGGCAGCGCGGCACTAAGTTTCATCCGGGTTTTAACGTGGGGAAGGGTTGTGATGACAGCCTCTTTGCAAAGATTTCCGGGGTCGTTACATTTGAACGTGTAGGCAGGGATAAGAAAAGAGTCAGCGTTTATCGGGTAATGTAAGTTTAAAGATATAAATTATATAGGGAGGGTTACAGGATTCGAGGGTTCGAGGGTTCAAGTGTATCCCACTTGACCCCTTGAATCCTTCACCCCTTGAACCCTTTTTTATTTTCTATGTTCATAGACCGCATTAAAATATTTGTTCAGGCCGGAAATGGTGGAAACGGTTGTGTAAGTTTCCGTAGGGAGAAGTATGTCCCGCGCGGCGGGCCTAACGGAGGCAATGGCGGCAATGGCGGATCAATTATTATCAAAGCATCCTCAGAACTCAATACCCTTATTGACCAGAAGTATCATCAGCATTATCTGGCTGAACGCGGTGAGCATGGTCAGGGAAAGGATATGCATGGGAAGAATGCCAAAGATATAGTTATGAGAGTACCGGTTGGTACTCTGATATACAATTTTGAAACTAAAGAACTGATAGCTGACCTGATTAAAGAGGATGAAACTGTGGTTGTGGCTCATGGCGGCAGAGGCGGGCTTGGAAATGCTGCGTTTAAGACATCGCTCAACAGGGCGCCAAGGTATGCACAACCCGGCGGGAACGGTGAGGCAATGTGGCTTGTGCTGGAACTCAAACTGTTAGCTGACGTAGGTATAATAGGTCTTCCCAATGCAGGTAAATCAACCTTCATATCCAGTGTATCTGCAGCAAAGCCCAAGATTGCAGAATATCCGTTTACTACCCTCAACCCGCAATTAGGTGTTGTTAGTTCAGGTAAATATAAAAGTTTTGTAATGGCCGATATTCCGGGATTGATAGAAGGGGCGCACGAGGGCAAGGGGCTCGGGTTTCAGTTCCTCAGACACGTGGAGAGGACGTCAATATTGTTACACCTTGTTGATGTTTCAGACGGCGCCACACTTGAACCAGTTGAAGCCTTGGAGGCAATAAATAAAGAACTTTCATTATACAGCCCGGTACTGATAGAAAAGCCGCAGGTAGTGGCCGGTACAAAGATAGATTCCATGACAAATCAGGATAAACTGAAGGCACTCACCCGCTATTGCAAATCAAAGGGATATAAATTCTTCTCCATCTCAGCAGTAACAGGTAAGGGAGTTAAGGAGCTTATACGGTATCTTGGTGAGGAAGTGGAAGAGGGGCGAGGGGGGGCAGATGGGCAGGCTTAGGGAAGAAGTAATAAGTAAGAAGTAAGAAATTAGAACGGTACCATCCACATATCCAAAATAAAAGGGGTAAAAAAGATGACAAAGATTATTAAAGCAACAGTCATAGATGAGACACATTTAGAGTTAAGTCAGCCGATCCCGGCACCCCGTGGAACTTGTATTCAAATCCTTATTGCCAACGACCGGGAAGAAGATCACATTTGGCAGGAAGCTTCTAAAAATCACATGCTTAAAGCCTACGATGAAGAGGATGCGATCTATGACCGGTTATAAGTTTGGAGATGTTGTTTTGATAGATTTTCTTCAGTCCACCGGAGATAAAAAAAGACGACCTGCCCTTGTTATTTTGGATACAGGTGATGAAGATATTGTTTTGGTTCCTATTACTACAAAAGAAAGGAATGGCCAAGGGGATTATAAACTAATAGATTGGAATGAAAGTGGCCTATTGCGGGAATCATGGGTAAGATTAGCGAAGATTACATCCTTGAGTAAGGATGATATCTTATGTAGTTTAGGACAACTTAGAGAATATGATCAGAAAGAGATTATTGTTCTCTGGCAGAGATTATATAAATTGCAACTCAATCCGCCATAAAATCACATTGCACCGGTGGGGCAGAACAAGTTAAGAAATTTTAGTCAGAAATCCTTTCGGTTTTTTTATTATATATCTCCTTCTCAATAGACATCAGCGTCATGTAATGGTCAGCAATATGAGATGGCAGCCCTTTAAGTACCTTGAAGATACCTCTATCAGTGTGTTTTCTGGTATATGCAGGTAGCAATTGGCAAGGTCTTTCTTGTTTAAACACCCTACTCAGGTAATGAGGGCCATAAAAAAGGAGTTCGGTTTCTATTTACACTTAAACCCCGCTCTGCTATATTAGCCGCATCCACAGAAAAGCAAATGATAAACTATGGGCTATGAAGTCATCGTAAAAACAATACTTAACTTTTATCCCGATGTAGAAGCAATTTATCTATTCGGGACATACGGAACGGCTGATGAGAACCGCAACAGTGATGTGGATATTGCACTTCTTCTTCCTTATCATCAGGCTAGGTCGGTTAAAAATCTTATTATCAGTCAATGCTGTTATGCCCTCGAAGATGCTTTGAAAAGAACCATAGACCTTATCAACCTTAGGATGATGAATACTGTTTTTCAGCATGAGATTATTTATGAAGGCAGGGTTATCTATGAAGCCTGGGAAACCGGGGACTATGCTGTGGATTACTTTGAGATGGCGGTCATGTCATCATATCAGAAGCTGAACCAGGAACGGGCAGGTATCCTGCAGGAGGTCATCAAGAGCGGGAGGATATTGAGGTGATTGATGTTGTTCTGAATAAAAAGGAGAGCATTGAACGCTGCATTAAGCAGATACAGTTATACTATGTCAGACCTTCTGATGTTCCTTTTGAAGAGGATTATATGAAGCAGGATGCCATTGCCATTAATCTTCAACGGGCTGCGGAGCAGGCAATTGATCTGGCCAACCATGTCATTAAAAAACGAAAGCTGGGACTCCCCAAAGAAAGCAGGGAAAGTTTCGAGATCCTTGCGGCGGGGCATATTATTCCACAGGAGCTTTCAAACAAGCTGAAAGGAATGGTCGGGTTCCGGAATATTCTTGTCCACGAATATCAGGAGTTTGATGCAGGTATTATGAAGGATGTGATTGAGCATCGCCTTGATGACCTGATTGCCTTCACAAATTATGTAATGGATTGCATGAAAGACCACAATGGCTAAATTTGATGAATCTCGATATACGTTTGTAATCAAGTAGGTGCCTGCTCTATCAGGATCATGCAAAAAGACGTTGTAATTATCGGTGCAGGCGCATCCGGCCTGATGTGTGCCATTGAGGCAGGAAGGCGTAATCGTTCAGTTATTATTATTGACCATGCAAAACGGCCTGCTGAGAAGGTCCGTATTTCAGGAGGCGGGTACTGTAATTTTACCAACTTAAATATAAGCGATAAAAATTATCTATCAAACAATCCCCACTTTTGTAAGTCGGCCATTGCCCGTTTCACCCCTAATCATTTCATTGAACTCTTAGATAAACATAATGTCCGTTATTATGAAAAAGAAGAAGGACAGATGTTTTGTAAGGATGGCTCAGCCGCAATTATAAAGATGCTGCTCAATGAATGTGAAAAGGTTAATGTACAGATAGCATTAAATTGCAGGGTTGAGGAGTTAAAACCCCACCCTCACATTAATCCTCTCCCTGAGGGAGAGGAAAATTCCCTCCCCTTCAAGGGGAGGGTTAGGGTGGGGATGGGGTTTTCTTCCGGTAAAACCCCCTTTCAGATAAAAACAAATTCGGGAACTATTGAATCAGAGTCATTGGTTATCGCCACCGGCGGCTTATCTTATCCGGCCATAGGTGCAACAGACTTTGGCTACACTGTTGCAAAACAGTTCGGGATTAATACTATCCATGCAAAGCCTGCATTAGTCCCGCTTATGTTCAGCTCAGATGAGTTCAGGATATTCAAGGAACTAAGCGGCATATCAATTGATGCATTAGTCACATACAACAAGCGTACATTCAGAGGAAATATCCTATTCACCCATAAGGGATTAAGCGGTCCGGCAATCCTGAATGCCTCACTGTATTATAATTCTGGTGAAACACCCAAAATCCCCTCCCCCTTGACGGGGGAGGGTCAGGGTGGGGGTGAGCTACGGTCATCTTCGAATGAGAAGATTCAGATCAATCTGATGCCTGACACAAATATTATGGACATCCTCACATCAAACAGGCAAAGCAGAATGATGATCAGCACCCTGTTATCTCAATTCTTCCCTGACCGTTTTAGCCGTGCATTTTGTGAATCTTACATAAATCAAAAAATGCTTAACCAGTATTCAGACAAGGAACTCAGAAACATCGCACAACAGATTCACAATTGGACAATAACTCCATCCGGTACTGAAGGGTTTAAAAAGGCCGAGGTAACAAGCGGCGGCATTGACACTGAAGAACTATCATCCAAGACAATGGAGTCAAATAAAGTCCACGGCCTCTTTTTCACCGGCGAAGTAACAGATGTCACAGGCCAATTAGGCGGCTATAACCTCCACTGGGCATGGGCATCCGGGTTTGCGGCAGGGCAGTATGTGTGAGTTTAACACGGGTTAGTAGTTTGCTGTATGTTTTAATTACTAATCTCAGATATAAACGAAAAACCCTTTCTCTATTGGCTTCCCGATAAGGTTCAGGAGGATCTCTGTAGGGGATAATGAAAATATCCCCTACAGAGATCTCTCAGTATCGAGAATTTTCCTGAAATCGAAACAACAATATCAGAAGGCATTTTTGCACTCGGAACATGATGACAATGATCTCACCTATTTTCTGACTTACCATCTAAGGGCGATACGATTGGCTATAAGGGAGTTGCAGGACTATCTCAAAAGGAAACAATTAGAGTATCGGGAAACGTTAAGCCTTCTGAGACAAGTCTCCCGGATGAATCATCGTCAGCAAGCACTCATCCAGCATGCATTGAAGCACCCGGATTTTATATACACAATTGAATCTCACAAGAACTCTCACAGGGTTGTTTATCAAACAGCCCGCGCAGACCTACTGACGCTTGCGGAAAAAGGGTACTTGGAAAAGATCAAGGCCGGACGTACATTCCGGTTCAGGATACCTAAGGATTTGCCGGACTTACTTAATACTTAAAAAGGCGTGCAAGCGGGTGTGTTACCCCGCACTTCCTTCTTCTTCTGCTGATGTTTCAAGGTTTTTATTCTCTGTATAATCTTGCTTAAGATTTGTAAATTCCAACTCTATCTGCACCTGCGGATCAATACGCTTCAGGTCCCATTCGGTTATCCATCCTTTTACATATTCACGCATACTCGTTGAGGTCAGGCCTTCTATTGATGATGAGAGCGGCGGTTCCCAATTGTATGCCTGCGTGTATATAGAGCGGATCTTTTTGTGAGTCCGGTCAATAATATTGGCGTCAGGTGCCTTGATAATTAAGTCCCTTTCAGGTTGAATAAGCCGCATCCCCCGCTCGGCCTGGCTTGCCAGGAGGAGGTCTTG
>JACRGV010000119.1 GCA_016212215.1 Nitrospirota bacterium | reverse complement strand
GGGCAAGGATAAAGGGTCTTCCATCATCAGGGTAAAACAATTGTATCCTGATATGAAGTTAATCAGAAAGAAAGACCATAACAAAGCGGATGCTGTTTTAATCGGACTGTATGGATTAAGGGAAGGGAAGTATTGAAAAGTTCTCTTGAACCGGAAAAGTTTACTAACTTTCAGTGTAAAGTTTACTGCATGTAAATAAGTAAACTTTTTCCACTTCCTCCAGTATCTACAAGGGAATAAAAGTTTACTGGGGTGTAAACTTTAAGTAAAAAAGTTTCCTGACATTTCCCCTCTTGACACCGGCTGCCGGTTCAGGTTATATTGACAACATCAAAAGCATATAGTAACCGTCCTTATCCTTGCCAGAGGCACGGAAAGGGGGGAGTAAAATATTACAGGATTTGTTAAGCCTGCAAGTGTCCTTCAATCGTGAGGTTGAGGGCGGTTCTATATGACCGTGATAACACTTGCAGGCTTTTTTATTTTAATAACATCAAAACCATATAGGAGGGCTTTACAATGTCAAAATCAAAGAAGGCAAGAGAGGAAGAGGTAGTATCAGAACCTAAGCATATTACTGAAATAAGGGAAGAGTTGCACGCTGATCAAGCAAGAATTGCAGCACTGGATAAGGAAGACGTTATGGACTTATCGGAGCAGCTTGTTACTTGTAGGTATAAGCTGGGATTCCTTGTAGATTGCTTTATCAATGTGAACCCGAAGAACAACTTTGAAATGTCAATAGACGGGATAAGAGGCCTTACCTATATCATCCGTGATATTGAGAAAACAATAAAGGCAGTCAGTGAAAAGTTGTTTAAGATAGCGGGGGTGGCCAATGAATAACACAGAGATACATGATCTGCTATCTGAAGCAAAGGGAAGACTGCATGTTGTGAAATTGGCCTTAACTGCTTTGGTAGATAATGAGATGATACCGGAAGAGGAAGCCGGATTATCCCTTATCGTTAATGATGTTATAGAAATTATAGAGCTGGTAGATATACCAATATCAGCCAGTGTAGCATTAAAGCAAGTTAGTTAGATAAGATAAAAGGAGTATCCCTTTAAAAGCCTTGTTGCTTAACAGCAGCAGGGCTTTTTTATTTGCTGTCTTGCTGCCTATATAACTTATGTGTTATAGTGATTTTCATGGAATGGAAGGTTGAGTTTTACAGAGACATGACCGGAAAAGAACCGGCAAAGGGCTTTTTAGATTCTCTGTCAGAATCGGCAAGGGCAAAGGTGGTTAAATCAATTGAGATGTTAGTTGAATACGGTGTACTGCTTAAAGAACCATATACCAGGCAGATAAGAGGCAAGATGAGGGAATTGAGAATAAAGGATAGCCAGGGGGCCATAAGGGTTTTATATTTCACATACACCGGTAAGCGGTTTATTCTACTGCACGGCTTTATAAAGAAGACAGAGAAAACACCAGTACAGGATATTGTACTTGCTGAAAAAAGAATGAATGATTTTATAATCAGAGAAGGGGGGCAATTATGAAAAAGGCTGCAACAAAAGGTTATACCAGTGGAACTACTTTAGGTGAGTATAAAGCAGAACAGATGAAGAATCCTGAATTCAAAAAGGCATGGGATGACCTTGAACCTGAATTTGAATTACTGGGAAGTATGATTAAGGCCAGGGAGCGAAAGAAAATCTCACAGGCAGAACTTGCCAAGAGGTTAGGAACTAAACAAAGTGCAATCTCAAGGTTAGAGCGGGGGGCATTCAGTAAGGCTACAGTAGAGACCCTGAAGAAGATTGCAGATGCACTTGACAGCAGATTGATTATTAAATTACAGGCAAAGAAGGCAGGATAAGATGCAGCAGGGTTTATTATTTACGGTGTATTTCAATTGTGCTACAATTACTATACTTAACATAATAAGGGGGTAATATGGCAAAGACAGCAATGATAAGGGCAAGGATAACACCTGCCTTAAAAACAGAGAGCGAAAAGATTCTTAAACGGTTAGGCATATCTACAACAGAGGCCATAACACTTTTTCTTACACAGATTAGACTTAATAAAGGGTTACCGTTTAAGGTAGAGATACCAAACAAGACAACCAGGGAAACCCTTAAAAAGACAGATGAGGGTAAAGAGCTTGTTAAATATAACAGTGTGGATGAGTTTATTAAAAAGATGAGAAGTTAATGTTGAAACTAATTACTACTAATCGTTTTGAAAAGGATTATAGCAGGATGCAAAAAAGAGGTAAAGAAATTGAATTGTTGGATGATGTTATGCGAAAACTCACACAAGAAGAACCCCTTGACAGAAAATATAAAGACCATACCTTACAGGGCAATTTCAAAGACCGGAGAGAATGCCATATACAACCGGACTGGTTATTGATATACAAGATTGATGCAAAAGAAAAGACGATTATCTTTGAGAGAACCGGCAGCCATGCAGACCTCTTTGAATAAGTAAGACCCTGAAAGATTCAACATTATTTCTATATAACATATCTGTCATATTTTCAGTGTCGGTTTTGGTGGCAGTTCGGTGTCCATTTTAGTGGCAGTTAAGCATATTAGTTAATCACACTCAGTAGTAATGAAAAAGGCCATAACCCTTTGATATTTAATCTAAATATAGTAGTCAGTAGCAGTTAATCACAAACAGTAATAAAAGCACTTTTTCAGCCTCATAACCCGAAGGCCGTCGGTTCAAATCCGGCCCCCGCTACCGATTCAAATCTCAGGGGCGTGCAAACAAGCAAGCCCCTTTTTTTTATTTGTTCAGCCACTATTCACTAACCACTAATCACTGTTCGTTCATTAATCCACCGGCTCATCATCTTCGTGGAACCTTGCCGGCCTTGCACCACCGGCACTTGACATTGCAGACGGCTCAGTCCCTTTCTTAAAGACCTCAACTGCAAAGTCTGTCAGACCAGGTGAGGCAAGCAGTCCGTTATAGGGATCAATCTTTACATAAGTAATATCTTCAGGTACCGAAAAGTCCATTGTAGGTATGTGCCCAATGGCAGTCCTCATATATGAAATCCAGATCGGCAAGGCAGCCCTTGCCCCAGCCTCGCCCCTGCCGAGAGACCTGATGTCATCAAAACCCACCCATGTCCCGGTAACTAAGTTAGGTGCAAATCCCACAAACCATGCGTCTGTGAAATCATTTGTTGTACCTGTCTTGCCTGCTAATGTCTTTCCGAGTGACCTTGCGCTTCTCGCCGTACCCTTCTGTATTACATCCTGCATCATATTGGTAAGGATGTATGCAGTCTGTTTATTAAGTACCTCCTCCACCGCAGGCACAGCACGCTCAAGTATTTTACCGTTACTGTTAGTAATATATTTTATAAACAGCGGCTCTACCCTTGTGCCCTGATTTGCAAAAACCCCATACGCAGATGTCAGCTCATATAAAGAGACACCTGAAGAACCTAGTGCAAGTGATAGGTTACGTTCGAGGTTACTCTTTATGCCCATCTGTCTTGCGAAATTTATCACATTATCAATACCTGTCTTCTCAGTGAGTTTTATTGTTACTACATTTCTTGAGAATGCCAGTGCATCCCTCAGTGTAACAGGGCCGTAAAATTTGCCGTCATAATTCTCCGGTGTCCAGTCCTTATCCCATCCCGGGATTTTAAATCTTATAGGTGAATCATCCAGCACAGTAGCAGCAGTAAATCCTTTTTCAATGGCAGCACCATAAACAAACGGTTTAAACGCAGAACCGGGCTGTCTCCTTGACTGGACGGCCCTGTTGAACTCACTCTTCTTAAAATCATATCCACCGACCATAGCCTTTATATATCCGGTCGCCGGGTCAACTGATAATAGAGCGCCATTAACAAGCGGTTCCTGTTCAAGGGAAAATACAGCCGTGTTATTATTCTTAGTTGAAACAACGCGTACGTTTATTACATCACCAACTTTCAGAATGTCATTTGCTGCTGCCTTTTCCATAAATGTAACCTTCTTAAATCCCGGACCGCTCAAACGTTTCGTTGCCCACTCCATGCCCTCACGTGATATATCTCCAACCAGTCTGCCTGCCTTAACTGTTGCAAGGTCATCTGTAACCTTAACAACAATTCCCTGCACTATATCATCCGGTAACAGATCAGATTGAGAAAGCGCCCCGTTTTCTCCCTCAAGCCACTCCTTTATCTCAGACCATGATTTATGGGCTGCAGGTCCACGAAAGCCCTGCCTCTTATCCAATGCCCTCAGTCCCTCTTTAACAGAGTTTGTCGCAGCCTTTTGAAGGTCATAGTCTAATGTAGTGTATATGTTTAGTCCGCCTTTGTAGACCTTCTCCGCACCATATTGTGTCATCACATACTGCCTTACATATTCAACAAAGTATGGTGCAAGCTCCTCAAGCTTTTCAGGCTTTTTGAGATATATGTCTCTCTTATATGCCTTCTGGTATTGATCTTCAGTAATGTATCCTTCCTCGAGCATCCTCTTTAACACAACCTTTTGCCTGGACTTGGCCCTGTCAGGATGGGCATACGGAGAATACTCATTAGGGGAGCGTATTATCCCTGCAATTAACGCTGCCTCAGGTAACGTCAGGTCGCGCACATCCTTTCCTAAATATGCAAAAGCAGCGGCCTGTACACCATAAGCGCCCCGGCCAAAATATATCTGATTCAGGTATAATTCCATGATCTCATCTTTTGATAAGACCTTCTCTATCCTCTTTGCAAGAATAGCCTCTTTTATCTTTCGCATAAAATTCTGTTCAGGGGTTAAGAAAAGATTCTTGGCAAGCTGTTGGGTTATGGTGCTCCCGCCCTGTTTTATATCAAGTGCAATAAGGTTAACCCAGAAGGCCCTTGCTATACCTTTGTAGTCCAGCCCCTTATGGGTGTAGAAGCGGTCATCCTCAACAGCAATTACCGCCTCTTTGAGATACAACGGAATTGCCTTGAAAGGGACAAGCACCCTCTTTTCAACATAAAACTCACCGATTATCCTGTTATCATCTGAATAAACCCTTGTTACAAGGCTTGGCGCATATTCACGGACTGACTTAATCGAAGGGAGATTTCTGGAAGAGAAAAAGAATACACCTGCCAACGCTGCACTGCCGAGAATGCAAAGTGTTATAGCAAAAATAATAACAAAAAAGATTTTAGATTTCTTCTTACTGTTCTTCATGATAGAATTTCAGATTGACATCATACGATAAAAAGAAACCTTATTCAAGCAGCAATTCCCTGTGAAACATATCTCCCTTGTGTATGCAGGACAAGAATGTCCCGCCTATCGCGATAGGCGGGGTTTTCTAACCCCGCTGTCAGGCCATTTGCCCCGAACTTCACCAAGAATAGCTGTTGAGATGAAATGTAAGGTATTAGCTGTTCCTCTTATGACGAATATACTCAACCAAACCGGGAAGTATAGAGATAAAAATAATAGCCAATATAACAATACTGAAATTATGTTTAACTACAGAAAGACCACCGAAGTAAAAACCTCCAAAGATAAAAATGCCTACCCATGCAATCCCGCCTGTAATATTGAAGGCCGCAAACCTGCTGTATGACATTGTACCTACCCCTGCAACAAAGGGTGCAAATGTCCTTACAATAGGTACGAAACGGGCGAGGATTATTGTCTTGCCTCCGTATTTCTCATAGAACTTATGCGTCTTATCAAGATACTCTTTCTTAAAGATGCGGCTGTTCGTTTTATGAAATACCTTCGGCCCCATAAACCGGCCTATGTAATAATTCAGCGTGTCACCAAGTATGGCCGCCGTGCACAACAACAGGAATAACCACCGTATATCTAACGAACCCAACGCTGCAAAACTACCGGCGGCAAATAGCAGTGAATCTCCCGGCAACAATGGAGTAACAACAAGACCAGTCTCGCAAAAGACTATCAAAAAAAGTATAAGGTAAGTCCACACACCGTAACTCTGTATCACAACATTCAAGTGCTTATCAAGATGAAGAAATATCTCGATAAAAGCGGCTAATAGTTCCATTTAATTCCTTTCATCCGAAAATAACCCCCCCATGCCCCCCCTTGAACAAAGGGGGGGATTGCCGTTGGCCATTGAGCACCAAAGGAACTTTCCCCCCCTTAACAAGGGGGGGCTTGGGGGGGGTGGTTTTCATCCTCCTTTGTGAAACCCCGTTTCATGACGGTTCATCCGAAAATCAACCCCATCCCCACCCTACCCCTCCCCTTGAAGGGGAGGGAATCAACATAGCCCCCTCTCCCTCAGGGAGAGGGTTAGGGTGAGGGTGGGGTTTTCATTGCCCTTTGTGAACCCCCGGTTCATGGGAGTTCAT
>JACRGV010000118.1 GCA_016212215.1 Nitrospirota bacterium | reverse complement strand
GGGAAATGCTGTGACCCATGGTGGGTAATAATCACCTACTCTATAAAAAAGTAAAGCGGCCAGTTCCGTCCTCAGGAACTTAAGTCAGAAGTAGTCAACAGCCTCACCGAGAGGGCCGGGAGGATAACGGAAAAGTATGTAACCACTGAGGAGACTCCCCGTCCACTCTTCACCACACCTGAGAGATATAACCTCGCTGTTCAGGATATAAAGGTAGCGAACAAGACTATTTTAATCAATCTAAGGGCTATGTTTGCATTCAGATGCATCTTCTTATCTTCTGAAGATAAAAAATGCATGATACATCCGGCGACGACAGGCGGGACTGAAATAAGACCGGAGCACTGCGGCTACATGGGGTCTCCTGACGCAAAACCAAATGAAAAGGGATACTGCCGGATAATACACGCCTCAGCAACATCTACTGACGACTCCGCTGCAGTTGACAAGGCCATTGAGACAGAATTAATGGCAAGTGAAAAACATTACAGAGAAAGCTATGATAAACCGGAAGATGCGGCAGATGGCGTAGTAGAGCTTGTCAGGCTATACTGCCTGAATTATGCACCTCATATATTACCGCCGGCAGCAACCAAAACACCTGGACGCAATGAGGTATGTCATTGCGGAAGCGGAAAGAAGTACAAGAAATGTCACGGGATGTAATCACATATCAAACTGCGCTTAAGGTGGAAATATAAACCGGCTTACGAGAGGATCTCTTTCACCCGTCCAACAATGCCGCTTTCAAGACGCACCTTGATCCCGTGTGGATGGGTGGGCGACTTTGTCAGAATATCCTTAACGACACCCTCCGTCAGCCTTCCCGTACGCTGGTCATCTTTTGTTACCACCCGCACAAGCAGGCCCGTTTTTATGTCCGCCCTATTTATCCCCTGCACTTGTTAGGCAGCCACCTTTCATGACCTTAATGGTTAGTGCGAATTACTCGGCCCGCGTATACGTCAAAGGGAAAAACCTGTGATATAACGGCTGCTGGAGCTACTCCTCAACAGTTATCTTCCCCCACATCTTATCATGTATACCACAATGATAAAAGAAAGTGCCCACATCCGTGAAGGTCTTTTCGTAGACCTCTCCCTTCTCCATTGTCTTAAACAGCAGAAGGTCGGACTGTCGGGTCAGGGTCTCGAGCTGCTCGGATGATTTAGAGGCTGTCAGAAAATGTTGCTCCTCAGCCTTATTGTTCCAGCGGATGCTGTCTCCCTTTTTGATAGTCACCTCCTGTGGGGAAAACGCCAGAGTCCCCTTCTCGATGATTACCGTCACACGTTCCTCTCCAAAACTGGCAGCCTCCATCATGAATATGGCTCCCAGCATTGCAATCCAGATAAGCGTCTGTTGTCTTTTCATAATATTTGCCTCCCTTTGAGGATGATAAGTATTAGTGTTTTAAAGCTCTAAAAAGGCTAACACAAAAATACGGGAAATTGCAAATATTATTGCAAATAGAAAGGTACTGAAAGAGGTATTTGAGATAAGAACCCAGTCCATCCTCGCAGGGTGGTTTTTGTTATTGCTATTGTATGTGGCAGAGTTTTTCTTATGGACGCATACCCTTTAAGGATAATCAATATAACCTTTTTCGCCAGGAGTATAGAAGGTATCATAATCAGGTTTATTTAAAGGCAGATCATTTTTCATTTTATTTACGAGGTCCGGGTTAGATAGAAATGCCCTGCCAAATGCTACCAAATCAGCTTTTTCCTCTTCTAATATTTTCTCTGCTTTTTCTTTATCCAATCCTCCACTGGCAATAATGGTACCACCAAAAGCCTTACGGATTTTTGATATTACAGATTCAGGAACTTCCGGCGCTCCCATAGAAGAATGATTAACAATATGTATATAAGCTAATTTTATTTTCCCCAGGCAGTCTGCCAGATATTCATAGGTCTGTTCGATATCATCAAAAATAATCATATCATTGAACACACCATAGGGAGAAAGTCGAATACCAGTTTTTTCTGAGCTAACAGCGTCTGCCACTTTTTGAGCCACTTCGATTGCGAATCTGCAGCGGTTTTGAATTGAATTTCCATAGCCATCATTTCGATGATTTGATGCAGGGTTGATAAACTGATCAATCAGATATCCATTGGCACCATGAACTTCTACCCCATCAAAACCTGCTTCAATGGCATTCCTGGCTGCCTGTACAAATTCATTTTGAGCTTTTTCAATATCTTGTAAAGTCATTTCCAGTGGAACTGGGTATGGTTGTAATCCTTTAGTATCGGTATACATTTCACCACTCATTGCAATAGCTGATGGGGCAATAATTTTTGTGCCTGGCTTCATGTTCTCCGGGTGGGATACACGACCTGTATGCATCAACTGTAAGAATATTTTCCCCTCTTTACTGTGAACAGCATCTGTGATTTTTTCCCATCCCCGTATTTGGTTATCGTTATAAATACCAGGTATACGGGGATAACCCACGCCATTAGCTGATGGTGCTGTCCCTTCTGTAATTATTAGTCCTGCCCCGGCTCTCTGTTTATAGTATTTCACCATAATATCATTAGGGATATTGTCAATTGCTCTTGAGCGTGTCATGGGAGCCATCACAATTCTGTTTTTTAATTCAATCTTCCCTAAATTATACTTGCTAAATATTTTCATAAGGTCTCCTCCTGATATTAATATTTTTTCAATAATTTGGTCAGGGAATTTGCTCATAGATCCTTATTTCTTGACTCACCATTCAGGATTCCAAACAACTTCCCACAAATGATCATCAGGATCTTGAAAATAGCCCGCGTAGCCTCCCAAAAACGTATTTTCAGCATCCTTGATTATCTTTGCGAATGTACCCGGTGTTGATATTGTCGAACAATCGGATTCCGCTGTCAAGCAGGATGGGCACGAGTGAATAATATCATCAAAAAGTCTGGAAAGTGACAAACAAATTAACAATTACTTTTATTGCATTACTGATTGAAATATAAGGATATTATCT
>JACRGV010000117.1 GCA_016212215.1 Nitrospirota bacterium | reverse complement strand
CCAGAACTTGCCCTTATCACTATCCCCTACTTCACTACACTCTTCAAAATAATTTGACATGACGGCTCTCCTTTCATTGTTGGATACCATCATGCCATCTTCCCCTCAACTTGTGAAGATGGGGTTATTTAACCGCTTACCATTATTCTATCTGGCCCTGCAGGAATCAAGTTGTACAAACAGCAAGTGTATGATTAGCGGAGGAAGCTGGGCACATGATACATGCTGTTTCTTCCATCCGGAAGGTTACATGTGTCCCTCGGATGCAACGTTATGGGTCAATCCTGGCGAAGAAAGCCACTGCAAAGGAGAATGGGACCTTGCACAAAGCCGTGTAACAGACGGATTAAACTGGAAAAGGGATGTAAATTTTGAAAAACCCAACTGCAGCGGTACAGTCCTTTTTAAAGACTACTGTGCCACATCCGGTTCAATAGTCCACAGAAATGATACCCAATATTGCTGCAACAAAGACACCACAGCCGGAAGACTTGATTGCAGCTTACTAAATACACCTGCAATCATTGAATTAAAGGCACAGAAAGGCATTAGTGAGTGGGTCGATTGTAATGATTTGAGGGAGTGCCGGTAAGAATGAACTTCTCCTTCTCGTTGATGAAGTACCAACTCCAGTTCCAGTTCCGGCACGTTGCGCCTTGAGATTCGATGAATGACCTTCTGCTCATGGCTACATAGAGAAATGCTAACGCAGAGCTAACCGGCGTGCATCTTTTTAACACGTCCGGTTGAGCGCTTTGTTAGTCCTGTCGTTTTTTGTGCAAGCTTGATTAGTGACAGAAGTGCCATATTAACAGCTTCTTCATTTGGAAAAACCTCAGAAACTTCCGGTTTGAGTACAATAATGTTTGATGATTCACTCATACGTTTTGCATACTTCCCGCGTACCATTGCCCCAGGGAAGTCTGAACGCTTGTACTCAGCACGTAATTCGTCTTTCTCTATTTTATTAACTTTCTTCATAAATCTTCCTTTCCCTTTTGCTCGCAAGGCGAGCACTTATAATTCTAACAGTCTCATTTTGCTCATAACGACACGTGGAAATTAAAAGGGAATAAACTCAACACGGTTTTGTAAATCCTGAGGCTCACCGGCCTTAGCAATCAATTCCATGTCTTGTATACACTGGCCAATAGAAATGCGTAATGGATGGGCATAAATAATTCCACTAAACTGATGGTTTTCTTGTTGCCTCCTGGCCGCTTCAATCAGAAGATCATCATCAAAGGTGAACAATACACGGTGTTTCATAGTTGCCTGATCCAGAAGTTCAGGATCAGATAACCTATCAGCCCCATCTTCCTGGGCAGTAAGTACATCAACCTTTCGCATGCGTAGTCCAAGTGTAATAGCCCTTGGAACATGGACATCCATATAAAGTAGGATTGGCATTATAGACGGCCCTGTGCCCTAAGCCGAACTATTACAGGCGAGGGTTCTCTCTTTGAAGATTCCCTAAGTTCCTCAACATTTTTAAGTCTGGCGGAAATCTCCTTGTCTAATTGTTCAGCATGGTCCCAGTAGTAGGCTAATGCTGCATGAACCTGACTTAATGTTATATAGGAATGCTGGAGATGTAATTCTTCGGGACTCCATCCATAAGCCAAACGTTCCACAACCAATTCAGTTACCTTCATTGAGGTACCCTCTATTAAGGCAACCTCTTCCTCATCAAGCACTATGTGCGGATACTCACTTTTAACTGTCATATTTCTACTCCTTAATTTTAAACTATTGTAACATATTTATAAAAACAGATTCCCTGCTTGTTTCACTGCTAGATGTTGCGCTAATTATTTCTGCAATTTTATTGGCTGTTTCTCTTCCATATTTATCCGTACGTACTCCGCTTTCTATATCCTGTGACATGTTTCCCCCTTTTGGGCATAACGCCGGTCATCAGCCGACCCCGCCACAGACGCAAGACTGAAAAAGAAAAACGGCTATTCGGGGTCGGCTGGATGCCTTTGTTAGCTTTTTTCACATATTGGTTGTTTTTTTCTAATATTCTTAATATGCTTGTCCAAATAAGATTCAACTTGCATGTAACGAAGGATAACTGATTTTAGTTCTTTCGTTTCTTCTACGGCATATTTTCTCAACTCTGCTAAGCAGGCGGCAAACTTTTCATTGATGATAAATTCTATCTCGGTTTTATATTTGCGTTTTATATTGTCTTTTATTTGTTGAATATCCTTTATTTGGTTGTGTTTAGTATCTTCGCCTGAATATTTTACGATGGGAGTCCATAGCATGAAATGTTTTTTGTAATCTGGAAAATACTTATTGCCGTATTCAATGTCTTTGCCTAATTTATCCGTGAGCTTTTGAACATTATTTGGCTGGTGATCTTTTACATATCTCAAGCCTGTCGTCAAGTGAATCGCAACTTCACAAACATATAATTCCTTTGGTTCGAGGTTTATTCCGACAACGTCAATTTCGCCTTGAACATCCGGAGTATAAAGATTTTGCTGTATGAACTCGCAGTGCTTTATGTATTGCAGATAGGCCGCGACTATTTCTTCCCCGATATTCATATTGTCTCCCATTTATATTTATTGAAAGGTAACCAGTTATTATCCAGTTACAGCATCAGACTATAGCAGGATGTTTATTCTAGGGCAAGAGGAAAAATCACATGACGTATCCTCTTCCGGATTCCCGGTCAGAGGCGGAAAATGGATCATGAAACCCCTCCTGCTCAAATCAATACTGGAAAGGCAGTAAAGGCGACAGGGATCATCACAGCCTGCCGATAGCTGCGAGGCTCCCTGTTTCGCCCCCATCGGCGGGAAAACGTTACAGTGAATGGCGTTGTCTGGAGAAATCCGGGTCTCCGGCCTGGGACAAAATCATCGGGAGTCTTGCCGCGGAGATCAAGACACGGCACTATTCCCGAAAAACGCTCAAAGCTTATACGGCTTGGGGCCGCAAATTCCAGAGCTACCTGCGAAACAAGCCTCCTGATGAATTGTCAGAAACGGATGTTAAGGCTTATATCACGTATCTTGCGGCTACATGCAAGGTGTCGGTATAAAAGGAACCTTATTCTGCTTCAGATGCTTCGAGGTTTTTGTCCTCTGTATAGTCTTGCTTAAGATTTGTAAATTCCAGATCTATCTGCACCTGCGGATCTATACGTTTCAGGTCCCATTCGGTTATCCACCCTTTTACATATTCACGCATACTCGTTGAGGTCAAGCCTTCTATTGAAGATGATAGCGGCGGTTCCCAATGGTATGCCTGCGTGTATATAGAGCGGATCTTTTTGTGAGTCCGGTCAATAATATTGGCGTCAGGTGCCTTGATAATTAAGTCCCTTTCAGGTTGAATAAGCCGCATCCCCCGCTCGGCCTGGCTTGCCAGGAGGAGGTCTTG
>JACRGV010000116.1 GCA_016212215.1 Nitrospirota bacterium | reverse complement strand
GCATGAGCGGGGCGCTCACAAATGGCAATGAAAACCCCACCCTCACCCTAACCCTCTCCCTGAGGGAGAGGGGGCTACGTTGATTCCCTCCCCTTCAAGGGGAGGGGTAGGGTGGGGATGGGGTTTATTTTCGGATGAACCGTCATGAGCGGGTTGCTCACAAAGGGGTATGAAAATTAACCACAGAGAACACAGAGAATAAATATTATTAAAACCTTAAAACCACTCTTTTCTCTGTGAACTCCGGTTTAACGGTTTGATACGATTGGTTACAGTAAACATATATTAAAAAAGGAGGAGGACACAGGGTTTTACTATATATGAGGTCTTTTAATACATTATTACTCTGTGTTCTCTGTGGTTAAAATCGGGGTTTTCGGATGAGCATCAAAGAAAAATACGAGGTTGTGATCGGGCTTGAAGTTCATGCACAGCTTCTGACAAAATCAAAGATATTCTGCGGGTGCAGTACGAAGTTTGGTGCTTCTCCCAATACACAGGTCTGCCCTGTATGTCTTGGACTGCCGGGTGTGCTTCCGGTATTAAACAAGGAGGTGGTGAACTTTGCCATGATGATGGCTATTGCTGCCAACTGTACTATTACGCCTTACTCCCGTTTTGCAAGGAAAAACTATTTCTATCCTGACCTGCCAAAAGGGTATCAGATATCACAGTATGAACTGCCCCTTGCAGTAGGCGGACATGCTGATATAAGTGTGAACAATGAGGTAAAACGTATCGGCATTACAAGGATCCATCTGGAAGAGGATGCGGGTAAATCCATTCACGACGGCGGCGGTGACACAAGCCTTGTTGACCTTAACAGGGCCGGAGTGCCGCTCATTGAGATAGTGAGTGAGCCGGATATACGAACATCTGAGGAGGCTGTGGAGTATCTGAAAAAGCTGAGAGAAATTGTACGCTATCTGGAGATATGTGACGGCAATATGGAGGAGGGGAGCTTCAGGTGTGATGCCAATGTGTCTATCAGGCCGGTTGGAGAGAAGGCACTCGGTACAAAGGCAGAGATAAAGAATATGAACTCCTTCAGATTTGTTATGAAGGCACTTGAATATGAGATTGAACGCCAGATTGATGTTGTTGAAAACGGCGGCAGGGTGATACAGGAAACGAGATTATGGGACTCTGACAGGGGAGTCACTGTTTCGATGCGGAGTAAGGAAGAGGCACATGATTACAGATATTTCCCTGAACCTGACCTTGTTCCTGTTGAGGTATCTGAAGAGTGGAAGGAGGAGGTCAGGAAAAGACTGCCGGAGCTTCCGGATGACAAGAGGAATCGGTTTATAAGTAACTATGAGATCCCTGATTATGATGCAATGGTGCTGACCTCTTCAAGGGCGCTCGCAGACTTTTTTGAAGAGGCTGTAAGCTGTTACAGAAAACCAAAGGTTATAAGCAACTGGGTTATGGGAGACCTTCTCAGAGATTTGAAGCTGTCGGGCGCAGAGGTCGAGCAGTCTCCTGTTAAACCGGGGCAGATAGCCTCAATGGTAAAGATGATAGATGACGGGATAATAAGCGGGAAGATCGCAAAGACCGTATTTGAAGAGATGTATAAATCAGGCAAAGACCCTGATGTCATTGTGAAGGAGCAGGGGCTTGTCCAGATTACGGATGAGTCTGCTATAGAAGGTATTGTAGATAAAGTCATTGCTGAGAACCCTAAAGAGGCTGAGGCATTCCGCGGCGGGAAGGACAAACTGATGGGATTCTTTGTAGGGCAGGTGATGAAGCTGTCAGGGGGGAAGGCAAACCCGGCGGCTGTGAATCAGATAATAAAGAGGAGATTAGGCTCAGTGAACAGTGAACAGTGAATAGATATAAACATTCTGTTTACCATTCACCATTCACCATTCACCATTCACTAAAAAAGGAGGAGCTAATGAGTGAAATAATTGATGTGTTTGCACGGGAGATACTGGATTCAAGAGGAAATCCGACGGTTGAGGCAGAAATAATACTTGAGAGTGGGACTATGGCCCGTGCGGCTGTTCCGTCAGGGGCATCTACAGGGACGCATGAGGCCGTTGAATTAAGGGATGGAGAAAAGAGGCGTTATCTTGGGAAGGGTGTTAACAAGGCGGTTGCAAATGTAATTGATACGATTGGTCCTGAGATTATCGGGATGGATGCAACAGAGCAGGTGCTTATTGATAAGACTATGATCGAGATGGACGGCACTGATAATAAAAGTAACCTCGGTGCTAATGCCATCTTGAGTGTATCACTTGCAATTGCAAGGGCAGCGGCAGAGGATGTCGGCCTTCCGCTTTATCAATACATAGGCGGTGTGGGTGCACGTGAACTGCCTGTACCGATGATGAATATCCTGAATGGCGGTAAGCACGCTGATAACAACCTCGACCTGCAGGAGTTCATGATAATACCGGCAGGGACTGACAATGTTGCTGATGCCATAAGAATGGGGACAGAGGTGTTTCACACACTTAAAAGCATATTGCATAAGAAGGGTTTGAGTACCTCAGTGGGTGATGAAGGCGGGTTTGCCCCAAACCTTTCCTCAAATGAAGAGGCGATTCAGTTAATAATGAAGAGTATCGAAGACGCAGGTTACAGGCCCGGCGAGGACATCCTGATTGCACTTGATTCTGCATCCAGTGAATTTTACAAAGACGGCAAATATTATTTAAAGGGTGAGGGTAAAGAGGGCAGGTCTTCTGAAGATATGATAAATTTCTATGAGGACTTGGTAAACAGGTACCCCATTATTTCTATTGAAGACGGGCTTGCAGAGGATGACTGGGCAGGATGGAAGGCCCTGACCTCAAGGCTTGGAAAGAGAGTCCAACTAGTCGGTGATGATATTTTTGTCACCAATGTAAAACTCCTTGAAAAGGGGATAAATGAGGGAGTAGGAAATTCTATTCTTGTAAAGGTAAATCAGATAGGTTCATTAACAGAGACACTGGATGCTATTGAGATGGCAAAGCGGGCAGGCTATACTGCGGTTATCTCTCACCGTTCAGGCGAGACAGAGGATACAACCATTGCAGACCTCTCAGTTGCATGTAATGCAGGCCAGATCAAGACCGGTTCATTATCAAGGACAGACAGACTTGCCAAATACAATCAGCTCATCCGCATAGAAGAAGAGCTTGGAGAGATAGCATTGTATAGGGGCAGGAAGGTGTTTAAAAGATAGTGAACAGTAAGCAGTGAACAGTGAACAGTAAAAAGAGAGCAGTGAAGGCAGATTTTTCTGCTTACTGCTAACCGCTTACTGCTTACGTAGCGGTACGTTTGAGGAGAAATTATGACCTCTTATATTAAAACCGGGGATAATGGTTTTCGCAATTACTTGAGACAGCACAAGCGTCAATTAACAATTGCCGGGTATGTTGTTACTGCCATCTATCTCCTGTTCTCCCTTATCTTCAGCGACCTGGGGCTTTTAAAATATTTCTCTATAAAGAGGGACCACAACAGGCTTAGTCATGAAATATCTCAGCTTGACTCATCCAACAAATCCCTTCGTGAAGAGGTGACCAAACTCAAGACAGACCCTGATTATATAGAATCAATTGCACGGGACAAACTTGGATTGGTAAAGGAGGGGGAGAAGGTGTATAAGTTTGAAGAGAGGACAAATCAAAAATAAAAGATTGATAAAGTTCCATAATTTTTATATTTGATATTTCATTTTTGATATTTATATGAGAGACCGTCCGCTCCACATAGCCTTTTTCTGGCACATGCATCAGCCGTATTATAAAGACCCGATGACGGACAGCTTTATTATGCCCTGGGTCAGACTGCATGGGTTGAAAGATTACTATGACATGGTAGCCATCCTGGAGAATTACCCCAAGATTCACCAGACCTTTAACATGGTTCCTTCTTTAATGGAACAGCTCCTGAATTATACGGATTCCGGTCTGACTGATGATTACTTAGATGTAACCCTCAAACCTGCTGTTGAGCTTTCCCTTCAGGAAAAGAAGTTTATCCTGACCAATTTCTTTTCCCTACAGTGGGATAACATGCTGTTTGTCTATCCGAGATACAGAGACCTGCTGGAAAAGAGGGGGTATGAACCGACACAACAGGCACTTGAGAGGGCCTGCCGCAGGTTTACTACACAGGACTTCCTCGACCTTCAGGTATGGTTCAACTTATCATGGTTTGACCCTATGTTTAAAAATTCCGACCCCTTTCTGATTGCCCTGATAAAGAAGGACAGAGAGTTTTCTGAAGAGGAAAAGGGAGAACTCGTAAAGAAACAGATGGATGTCCTGAGATTGATTGTCCCTGAGTGCAGGAAGATGATTGAAAGGGGGCAGATTGAGGTAACGGCATCTCCCTACTATCATCCGATACTGCCTCTGCTATGCGATACAGATATTTCAAAGACTGCTATTCCGGGGATACTCCTACCCAAAAAGAGGTTCAGACATCCTGAGGATGCCAAGGCCCAGATTGACCGTGCTGTTGAGTATCATAAAAGGGTCTTCGGCGAGGCGCCGCGTGGGATGTGGCCGTCGGAAGGCTCTGTCAGTGAAGACATAATACCTTTTGTCAGCGAGGCCGGTATAAAGTGGATTGCAACAGATGAGGAGATACTGGCAAAGTCTCTGGATATGCACTTTTACAGGGGGCTTTCGGACACTGACAATGTCCCTGAACCGCTATATAAGCCATACTATGTTGAGAAGCATGGCCATCGGGTATCCATGATATTCAGGGACCATCAGCTCTCTGACCTGCTTGGATTTGTATATTCCAAATGGGACAGCAGAAAGGCTGTTGATGACCTGGTCGGGCGGTTACACCGCATCAGAAGACATGTGTCAGGGCACGACGGCAATCACCTTGTCTCGATTATTCTTGATGGTGAAAATGCTTGGGAACATTATAAAAACGACGGACATGATTTCCTGTCATACCTTTATGAAAGGCTGAGCAATGAAGATGCATTCAGGACTGTGAGGATAAGCGACTATATTAAAGAACATCCGCCGACAAGAAAGATTGAGCGGTTATTTCCAGGGTCTTGGATTAATCACAACTTCAAGATATGGATTGGACATGAAGAGGACAATGCCGCATGGGACCTTTTGACCGAGACGAGAGAGTTCCTTGTTTCAACGCAGAAAGAGCAGGAAGGGAAAATTGAAGATGCAAAGTTCAAAGAGGCATGGGAAAAACTCTACATAGCCGAGGGTAGTGACTGGTGCTGGTGGTTCGGTGAAGAACACAACTCCGGCATGGATGACAAGTTTGATTACCTGTTCAGGTCTCAGTTGATGGGGATTTATAAGATACTCGGGAAAGAAGCGCCTGAACACTTCAAGATACCCTGCCTGCGCGAGGACCGGAAGAGCAAGCTGGTAAAGGAACTGGTGGCCTTTATAAAACCTAAGATTGACGGTATGGTTACAAGTTACTATGAATGGCTGCCTGCAGGGATTTACGATACCAAATCTTCAGGCAGTGCAATGCATCAGGTGGACAGTGTTATTACGGACATCTATTACGGATTTGATCTCAATAACCTTTTTATCCGCCTTGATACAAAACTCAATCTTACTACCGGCAGTGCAGAGGGTATGATATTCGGGATCCATATCATAAAACCGTACCCGGAGCGTATAGAGATAAAGATTTCACAGCCGGACAGCGTCTCAGCAGTGTTATATGAAAAAGACGGAGAAGGAAATTGGGAACATGTTCAGGACATAGAAAATGTTGCGGCCCGTGACATTATAGAAATAGCCATCCCCTTTAAACTTCTGAAAGCGACAGCAAACGAAGATGTCCAGTTTATGATTACCCTCAACAGAGGCGAAGAAGAACTCGAACGCTGGCCCTCCCCCGGCTACCTTTCATTTGATGTTCCTACCGAAGAGTTTGAGGCAATAAGGTGGTGCGTGTAAAAGTTTCCTGCCTTAATTTTCCCTCCTTTAATCTAAGGGTCTGTCATAAAATAACCTATACATTTATGCATCTCATCTTCCGGCCATCTTTGTGTGCTTCGTAAGCGGTTAATTAACCCCACCCTCAGAGCTGCATGCTGAGGATGGAGTTGCGGTCAACGTATTGAGGTAATAATGCCTTGTAGTCTGATTCAGTCTCAGCCAATGGCAGGCGTTCAAACATGTACCTGAGATAACG
>JACRGV010000115.1 GCA_016212215.1 Nitrospirota bacterium | reverse complement strand
GGGCAAGGATAAAGGGTCTTCCATCATCAGGGTAAAACAATTGTATCCTGATATGAAGTTAATCAGAAAGAAAGACCATAACAAAGCGGATGCTGTTTTAATCGGACTGTATGGATTAAGGGAAGGGAAGTATTGAAAAGTACTCTTGAACCGGAAGATATAAAGGCAATAGCAACGGCGGTGAAAGAGGAGTTAAGGGCAATACTGCATAACCATGATAAGCACTTGCCGGAAAATGTTATTTTTGATGTAGCGGGCCTTTGTGAATACCTCAAGGTTACTCCTGAATGGGTTTATGCTCAGACACATTCAAAGAGTATCCCATATATCAAAAAAGGGAATCTGTTACGGTTCAGGAAAAGGGATATTGATAAACATTTAGATCAACACAAGATGCCTGCCATAGTTCCATCTTCAGGATATTTAAAAATCATCAAATGACCTCACATAATATTTATAGTGACCACTTCCCTATAAAGGAAGTTGTACAGTTATAACACTTTGTTTTATAAGGGTGTAAGTTTCATTGTATAGTAAATTGTATAGTTGGTGTATGGCACTCTTTTTGCGATAGCGAAGAGGGGTAGGATTCAAGTTTTGTAGCATTATTAAGGGTGCAAAATCTCTGCAATTCAGGATGAAATTTGATAAGAGACAACATATTATCTCTTTTGTAACTGAAATTGTAGCTGAAATATTTAGCATTAGTTACAAAATCGGTAACATCAACCTATTGATAAATAAAGGTTTTTACATTTCTGTAACTGATGTAACTGATGTAACTGAAATTTTAAGGTATACGTCTCTATATATATTTTTCAGGGAAAAAGGGTAAGGTATGACAAGAGGAGTTTATAAAAGGGGTGCTATTTACTGGATACGGTATGCAGGTATAGACGGCAGAACACGTTATGAATCTACCGGCGGGACTAACTTCAAGGATGCAGTAAACCTATTGACAGAGAGAAAGAAGTCTGTGCAGGATGGTATACAGCCGGAGACAAAAAGGATTGCCAATTATTCCTTTATGGAATTGGCAGACAAATATATTGAATGGATGACAGGGCGGCAAAAATCAGCAAGAACTAAGGGTTATATCATAGGGGAATTAAAGCAGGTCTTCGGGAGTCTACCATTACGGCGGTTCAATACCCTGATCGTGGAGCAGCTTCAGACTGATTTAATGGTAAGGGGGTTGAAACCGGCAAGCGTCAATAAGATACTCAATGTGTTAAAGGCCATGTTCTCAAAGGCCATAGAGTGGGAAATGATAGAACTGGAAACGTCAAAGAGGGTACATAAGGTTGAAAACCTGAAAGGTGAGGGCAAGCGGATCCGCTTTTTGACAGTAGAAGAATGTAGATTGTTAATAGATTCTTGCGATGAACGGCTAAAGCCTATTATTATTATTGCAGTTAATACCGGCATGAGGAAAGGAGAAATATTATCTCTGAAATGGGATAATGTAGATATCAAGCATGGATTCATCATGTTGGATGTGACCAAGAACGGAGAAAGAAGAGAAGTTCCCCTCAATGATACCCTGAAAAATGTTCTACATGGTATAACAAGGCGTTTAGATGTTGCTTATGTATTCCATGACAATATTACAGGTAAGCCATACAAGGAAGTTAAGAGGTCTTTTGCAAGTGCCTGTAAGAAGGCAGGAATAAAAGATTTTAGATTCCATGATCTGCGACATACCTTTGCAAGTCACCTTGTAATGTCAGGGGTTGATTTGACTACAGTATCAAAATTAATGGGACACAAAAGCCTAACCATGACATTAAGATATTCTCATCTTGCACAATCTCATATAAATAAGGCAGTAAATATCTTAGATTTGACACTGACTTCAAGGTCAACTATACAAAAACTATACAATTCAGGGAGTGATTAAAAAGAGAACCTACGTAACCCATTGATTTTAATGGTAGGCACGGGCGGTCTCGAACCGCCGACCTCTTCCGTGTCAAGGAAGCGCTCTCCCCCTGAGCTACGCGCCTATATTTGACCTATTATTGAAAAGTCGTGCTATAATAGCACGTCTTAATTACGAAGTGCAAGAAATTTTGAGACGATTATGTACCTTCATGTACCAGAGCCATAAAAATCAGCGGGACAAGAATGTCCCTCCTATCCTCAATCTATGTGTGGATAGGCGGGGTTTTCCAACCCCGCCGGGGGATTTTGTATGAAATTTAAAGCTGACTTTCACATTCACTCACCATACTCAAGGGCGACGAGTCCGGATATGGAGATTGAGACGCTTAACAGGTATGCACAGATAAAGGGTATCTCTGTAATCGGTACAGGAGACTTTACGCATCCTGCGTGGTTTGCAAATATACAGAAAAAACTGGAGCCTGCTGAACAAGGGCTGTTTAAACTCAAACCGGAATTTAAAACCGCAGGCGATAACAATGTGCCTTCGATCTGCCGCAGTGATGTAAGGTTTATCCTCTCAGCAGAGATTAGCTGTATATACAGTAAGAACGGCCGCACCCGCAAGGTTCATAATCTCCTTATAGTACCTTCATTTAATGCAGCAGAGAAAATTAACACTGTACTTTCAAAAATAGGAAATCTGAAGTCGGACGGGAGGCCCATACTTGGACTTGACAGCAAGGTGCTTTTGAATCTGACACTTCAATCCTCTCCTGATGTCCTGTTTGTCCCTGCACATGCATGGACACCGCATTTTGCTGTGCTCGGCTCAAACTCCGGATTCAACTCTCTTGAAGAGTGTTTTGAAGAGCTGACACCTCATATCTATGCGATTGAGACAGGGCTTTCCTCTGACCCGCTTATGAACTGGAGGTTGTCAGGGCTTGACCGAGTTGCCTTTATATCAAACTCTGACGCACACTCACCCTCTAAACTCGCGAGAGAGGCAAACATATTCAATACAGAACTCTCGTATAACGCAATCTATGAGGCAATAAAGACAAAAGATAAATCAAGATTTATCGGCACAATAGAATACTTTCCTGAGGAAGGAAAATATCATCTTGACGGCCACAGGGATTGCAAGCAGAGGATGACACCTTCAGAAACAAAACAGAACAACGGATTATGCCTCAAATGCGGCGGCAGAGTTACAGTAGGTGTAATGCATCGGGTAGATGACCTTGCAGACAGGAAAGAGGGTGACATGCCGGAAGGGGCCATACCGTTCAGGAGGCTCATCCCTCTTCAGGAGATAATCGCAGAGGTATATGATGCCGGTGTTAATACAAAAAAAGTAGCGGCCATGTATAATAAATTAATTTCCGCCCTCGGCAATGAACTTTCCATACTTCAGGACATCCCTGTAAAAGAGATAGAAGATGTCAGTACCCCCATGATTGCCGAAGGAATCGCAAGGGTAAGAGATGGAAAGGTTAAGATAGCACCGGGATATGACGGGGAGTACGGGACGATAAGTATCTTTGAATAATAACAGGTAAATAGGCTGAAGACAGTTAGTAGCAGGGTCACCCATGCCTCAGGGAATTTCTCAACGTTGACGCGTTTATTTATTATTGTTAAGATGACTTCTAAAAAAGGAAAATATGTTTTTAAAAGAGAGAAAAGTGCTTGACAATATTGCTGAGGAGATAGAAGCATCTCCTTTGTTTGCAGAAAGAGTAGAGGAGATAGTCGTTTTTGGCTCCCGTGTAAGAGGTGACTATAAAGGAGAGTCTGATTTTGATGTATTGGTTATTGTCAAGGATAAGGATATTAAGACAGAGACTGCAATTATAAAATATTTCGGAACAAAAGAAGACCAGACAGGAATCCCCTTTGCACCGGTAATAAAAGACTGGAAAGTGCTTGATAATGAAAGGTTATATCGTACCGGCTTTGCACGTGCAATTGAAGAAGAAGGGGTTATAATTTACAGAAAGAGGACATGATGGCGTTAACTCTTGATGAAAAGATTAATCTTTCAAGCATACGGATTGAAAAGGCACACATTAATTTGAAGGATGCTGAAGATACCTTCAAACAAGGAAAATATGGTTTAACCATTAACAGGTCTTATTATGCTATCTTGTCTGCTTCACGGTCTTTACTGATTCTAAAAGGAATAGATGCGGCTACCCATGATGGGGCAAAGACCATGCTGTCATTACATTTTGTAAAGGAAGATTACCTGCCTAAAAATATTATAGATAGCTTCAGAATTCTTCTGGCACGCAGAACAGATGTGGATTATGGAGATTTTTCAGAAACAACGGTTGAAGAGGCTGAAGATTCCTTAAACAAGGCCAGAGAGTTCATTGCCAATGTGGAACATGCAATTACACGTTTGAAAAGTGAGTGGATAGTTTAGAAAACATACCTCATCCTCACAAACACCCGCTGGTTATTTTCAAATCTCCCTAAGAAGCCGTCATCGTTTCCGAAGAACATGTCAACGCCGGTTTCAAAGTTGAGGCTGTCGGCGAGGTTTGAGGAGAGCATGGATTGGAGGAAGATATCGTGATTATTCAGGCCTCCGATGCCCTGAGGGGCCTCTCCGCGAATCCCTAACTTATCAAAAGAGGTGGCAAAGTCTGTTATTACAAAGGTTTCAGAATAACAACTGCAAGCGGCGGCAGGGTCATCTCCACGCAATACGGCCTCCCCTGCCATGATAATGATACTGCATTCACTCCGCCGGAGTTCCCCATGTTGCTGCCGCCGTAAATCTCAGAGTCACTGTTCAGTACCTCCCTGTAGAATCCGGGCTTAGGAACTCCAAGCCTGTAAGACTCCCTCGGCACAGGGGTAAAATTGCAGACAAATATAAGAATATCATCAGGGTTCTTACCCCTTCTCAGGAATGAGAGTATGCAGTTGTCGGCATCATGAAAGTCTATCCACTCAAAGCCGGTATAATCAAAATCCACCTCATACATGGAAGGCTCGCTCCGGTACAGATGGTTAATGTCTCTTACAAATCTCTGTAATTTCTGATGGGGTTCATATTGAAGCAGGTGCCAGTCCAGACTTTGATTAAAATTCCACTCTATCCACTGACCTATCTCTCCCCCCATAAAAAGGAGTTTCTTTCCGGGATGCCCGAACATGTATCCGTATAATGCCCTGAGGTTTGCAAACCTCTGCCAGAAATCTCCGGGCATCTTATCAAGTATTGCCCTCTTTCCATGCACCACCTCATCATGTGAGAATGGCAGCATAAAATTTTCATGGAACGCATATAGCAAGGAAAATGTAAGACTGCCCTGATGATACTTCCTGTGAATTGAATCTTTTGAGATATATTCAAGCGTATCGTGCATCCATCCCATATTCCATTTGAAACCAAATCCAAGCCCGCCCAGATAAACCGGTCTTGATACAGACGGCCATGCAGTTGATTCTTCAGCAATAGTCATTGCCCCCGGGTAGTATTTGTAGATAAGTTCATTAAGCTCTTTGATAAAGGCGATAGCCTCAAGGTTTTCCCTTCCGCCATATTTATTGGGAAGCCATTCCCCAGCGCTCCTGGAATAGTCAAGGTAAAGCATTGACGCCACTGCATCCACGCGGATACCGTCTATATGATATTTCTCAAACCAGAAATGTGCATTTGAGAGGAGAAAATTCCTCACCTCATTACGGCCATAATTAAAGATGAGTGTCCCCCATTCCTTGTGCTCACCCAATCGTGAATCAAGGTGTTCATAAAGGGCAGTGCCGTCAAACCATGCAAGGCCGTGTGCATCCTTTGGAAAATGTCCCGGGACCCAATCTAATATAACCCCTATGCCATTCTGATGGCACTGGTCTACAAAATACATGAAATCTTCAGGAACACCGAAACGGCTTGTCGGTGCAAAATATCCTGTTACCTGATACCCCCATGATCCGTCAAACGGATGCTCTGCAACTGGAAGGAGTTCTATATGCGTGAATCCCATCTCTTTTACATAATCAACAAGTTCATGGGCAAGTTCCCTGTATGTAAGGAAACTGTTATTATCTTCCGCCCTCTTTTTCCATGAACCGAGGTGGACTTCATATATAGAGACCGGTGCATGAAGCGCATCACTGTTATGCCGCCATGACATCCAGCCTTCATCACCCCAAGTGTATTTATCTATATCATGCACAATAGCAGCGGTATTAGGCCTCTTCTCATAAAAATGGGCATAAGGGTCACTCTTTAACATAATAAGGCCGTCGGAACCCTTAATCTCGAATTGGTATATAGTCCCTTCTGTCAAACCCGGTATAAAAAGCTCCCATACACCTGAACTCCCAAGTACACGCATCGGGTACCTTCTGCCATCCCATTTATTGAAGTCACCCGCAACACTGACACGCCTTGCATTCGGCGCCCATACTGCAAAATAAACCCCCTGAATATCATTAACAGTTATTACATGAGAACCCAGCCTGTCATAAACCTGATAGTTCTTCCCCTCTGCAAAAAGGTGAAGGTCATAACTGCTGATTACAGGCAGGAATGAATAAGGGTCATGTATTTCATAAGTGTTACCTGTATGTTCCGTTATTCTTAGCTTGTATGTAAAGACACTTCCCCTCTCTTTTATTATCACCTCATAAAGCCCATCAGGATGGATATTATCCATGTTGTATGACGTACCGTTCTCAACCGCAATAACATTAACCATATCCACATCAGGAATAAACACCCTCACCACAACTGATGCCTTCCCGCCAATCTCAACCGGATGCATACCCAAATACGAAAACGGATCATGATGCTCCGCCCTGATTATGTATTCAATGTCTTTGTTGCTGGAATTTTTAGTAATCATGTTTTTCCCCTTCAGCCTTCAGCCTAATAGCCTCTCACTGCATATCCCTTGCCTGCCTTTATTACGGCATTATAGTAGCAAAGTTGCCCATCATTAGCAATTATTAAATAGGCGGCTTATCCATCACTACTTGCACTACTTGAAAAAATACTCACTACGTTATAGACTATCCCAGCATGATAGACCTCAGTCATCTTAACCCACCCCAGCGTAAGGCTGTTGAATATATTGACGGGCCTCTTCTTGTTATTGCAGGTGCAGGGAGCGGGAAGACGCGTGTTATTATTTATCGTATTGCCAATCTGATTTATAATCACGGGGTTTCTCCGGAGAATATCTTGGCGGTTACTTTTACTAATAAGGCTGCGGAGGAGATGAAGGAACGCATTTTAAAATTAGTGAGCAGTAAGCAGTTAGCAGTAAACAGTAAGATGCAGGAAGTCAGAGGTCATTTGGGCAGCTTATGGATCGGTACTTTTCACTCAATCTGTCTTCGTCTGCTCAGGAGATATGGACAGCTCATCGGGTTCCGGAATGATTTTTATATTTATGACAAGGGTGATCAGTTGAGTCTGATTAAGGAGTGTGTTAAGGAGCTTAATATAAATGAAGAGCAATATTCTGTGAACTCCATCGGGAGCCGGATATCTTATATGAAGGGGAGACTGATTACGCCTCAGCAGTTTGCGATGCAGTCACATGGCTTTGGTATGGATGATAAGGTGTTGAAGGTTTTCCGCCTTTATGAAGATAAGCTGAAGAAGAATAATGCAATGGATTTTGATGACCTTATTATGAAATGCGTTAATCTTTTTGAGAACAATCCTGAGCTGTTGAGCAGGTATCAGGAGACATTCAGATATATCCTTGTGGACGAGTATCAGGACACGAACCCGTCGCAGTACAAGTTGATACAATTGCTTGCAGATAAGCATAAGAACCTCTGTGTTGTAGGTGATGATGACCAGAGTATATACCGCTTCAGAGGTGCTGAGTTAAAGAATATCCTCAGTTTTGACCATGATTATCCAACAGCTATGATTATCAGGCTTGAGCAGAATTACCGCTCTACCGGCGCTATCCTTGATGTGGCCGGCTCGTTAATAGAGGAAAACTCAGATAGGAGGGATAAGAAATTATGGACTGAGAACCCTTCAGGAGAGCCTGTATTATTTTGCAAGGTTGCAGATGAGAGGGAAGAGGCAAAGTATATTGTGAGGGAGATAAAGACGTTGTTAATACATGGAAAGACACCATCACAGTTTGCAATACTCTACAGGACAAATGCACAGTCAAGGGCGATTGAAGAGGTGATGAAGGAATCCGGTATCCCATACAAAATAATCGGCGGTATCAGGTTCTATGAGAGGAAAGAGATTAAGGATATTCTGGCTTATATCAGGGTCTCTCTAAGACCGGATGATGATGTGAGCCTTCGCAGGATAATAAATGTGCCGCCAAGAGGTATCGGGACGACAACGATAAAGATGCTGGAGGATTATTCTATAAGCAACGGGACTTCCATGTATGGGAGTGTTTCGCAAGTCCTAACATCCACACCGAAACTTGGAAAATTTTATGACCTTGTAGAAAAACTCAGGGTGCTTGTAAGGGAACTCTCGCCTTCAGAGTTTGTGAAAAAGATATTTGAGCTGACAGGTTATATTGAGGCTTTAAGGAAAGATGAGAATTATGAGGACAGGGAAGAGAACGTGATGGAACTGCTCGCGGCAGTCAAGAGGTTTGAAGAGAAGGAACCTAATTTGGCCGGCGCTGCTATCAGTAAATATCTGGATGATGTAAGCCTGTTAAGCGAGGATGAGCTTAATCATGACCCCGGTAAATCACCTGACCATGCGGCAAAAAATATGGTTTCACTGATGACGCTCCACAGTGCCAAGGGGCTTGAGTTTCCGGTTGTCTTTATTGCAGGGCTTGAGGAAGGGACGCTACCGCATGCCAGAGCGTTTGATAATGTCGAAGAGTTGGAGGAAGAGCGGCGTCTCTGCTATGTGGGAATTACAAGGGCAAGGGAACATCTGTATATGACCGCTGCCTCTGAGAGAAATCTTTTCGGTCAGACGCAGAGGAGAAGGGAATCAAGATTCCTCCGTGAGATAAAAAAGAGCAAAAATGTCAGGATAGAGATTGCAAATAAAGATAACTATACCTACGGGCAGGATTTTCAGAGGAAGAATCCATCATATAGTTATACAGAGAACAAGACTCCTTACGAACCCATCGTGAGACGGGGGCTTACAAAAGGGGATGAAAATAGGCGGGACAAGAATGTCCCGCCTATCCTAAATACCTATATGGATAGGCGGGGTTTTCTAACCCCGCCGGAGGGATATTCGGGTGCACCAGTACGGCACAACATGAACAACAGAACCAAAGGCCGGTTTAAATCCGGCGACCGTGTTCGCCACTCAATGTGGGGAGTGGGTGTTGTTGAACATTCTGAAGGGGCAGGAGAGATGGAAAAGGTGACTGTAAAATTCCCCTCAGAAGGGTTAAAGACACTCGTGGTTAAATATGCGAAACTTGAGGTGATATGAACTCCAACATGTATACTGAGACACTTACTCCGTTAGAGGAAGTTTTGATCAAGCGGTTCATTGAGGTTATCAGAGAATTAATGGTCTGTTATGGAATAAGCTGACCGACTACCCCCTTTTTGTATTATTGTATTGAGATTACAATTTAAATCTTAACTTGGTAATCCCGTGCTGTGTTTTTTCCCAATAGAATGGGTTGGTGAAGAGCTGCCATAATGCCTTATAGGAGGCAGCTGAGTGAAACAGCCAGTAGACAGGGTTGAGATATGAATAAGGGATAAGGTAGTAATATTTCCTTTTAAATACTGCAATCATGTTGAGGTAGATGCCTAAGAAATTTCCAAAGAGGAGGTTGAAGATGGAGATATAGAGCAATACAGGAGGGAAAAAAGGTTCTATAACCTTTGTCTTTGTCAGTACCCATATAACAAATATGGCCCATGTAAGCGGGTTTATAAGAAGGGTAAGCGGGGTTCCTCCCACAAAGAAATTAAAGGAGAGCCATCCCTTTAACCCGATAGCCCTTAGAAGGTTTAGAGGGTGTCTTGAGAATACAAGCCATGTCTGCATGTATCCCTTAACCCATCTTGACCTCTGCCGTATCCAGTTCCTGGTCTGTGAGTTTGCCTCTTCAAAGGTTGTTGAATTAATTACCCCCACACGATAACCATTAGCATAAGCCCGAACACCGAGGTCTGCATCTTCTGTGGTATTAAACGGGTCCCAGCCCCCAAGCTGTTTCAGCTTCTCCATGTCAAAGTGATTGCTCGTGCCCCCAAGCGGTAATGGGAATCTCAGCCTGTCCAGGCCCGGAAGGAGATAGTCAAACCAGTATGAATATTCTAATGTAAACATCCTTGTCAGGAAATTTTCATTTCTGTTGAAATAATTTAATGCCGCCTGAAAACATACATAACTCTCCCCCCCTTTAGTAAAGGCTATAACAGCCTTTTTTAACTGGTCAGGATCAGGGATATCCTCTGCATCAAAGATTACAAGATACTTTCCCCTTCCGAAGAAAAGACCATAGTTGCAAGCCTTTGGCTTTGTCTTTGGAAGGCTGTTTGGAACTTTCAATAATCTCCAGTTTCCAGGGGGTTTACATTTTTTTGCAGCCTCATAAGTTATGCTGTCTTCCTCTTCCAGTAATAAAATTATGTCGAGTTTATTCTGGGGGTAGTCCAGCCTTTTTAAAGAATCTATAAGTATTCCTATGACCTCAGGTTCTTTAAAGACCGGGACAAGGATGGTATATACAGGGAGGTCTTCATCCTTCAGTGCCCTGACCTCTTCATCAGTTACAGGCCGTTCTATTTCACCTTTTACCCCTGCCAGGCTTAGGAGGAGCTTAAAGCCGATCGAGATTGTAAAGAAAAGCTGAACAATAATATTTGTTACTATTAGAAAATTGACAACATCATAATATATCCATAGCAGTGTTAAGAATATCCCTGCACCCATAAAAAGTACCTGCTTGTTTGTAAATACGGAATAAGCTGATTCTGAAGGATTCCTGTAAAACAGTCCGTAAATAGATTTATCAAGGATGGAGTCCCTGTATAACTTTTCTGCAATCTTTGTCAGATCCAAATCAGTTATTACTATCTGTTTAATCAGCTTTGTTAAGTCAAGGTCAGTTATAACAATCTGGTCCACTTCATTTACAAAGAATTTCTTTTTGAAGAATGTGATAGTTTCAATCTTATTGGGGTAGGCGGTAAGAAGTATTAATCTGCCGTCCTGCATCTGGTAAGGGATCGCCTGATGTACAATCACATCTTTATGTGTTACAGCAGACAAAAGTCTTTTATCTGTTCCTTTGATAAGGTTTTCTATATCAGACCTGAACTCAAGCCCAAACTGGACGGCAAGGGTTTGAAAAAGCTGTAACCTGTTAATAAATCCCAGTGTCGTTAATATCCATCCGATTCTACCCTTTTTCTGCTTCTGATACTCTAATGCCTCATCTAACTGGGATTTGTTAATGTAACCAAGCTCTAAAAATATTTGCCCTATTTTCCTGCCGGACAGGACAGCCTTTATCTGTTTATCTTCAATAGCAACAGCATGTTCCGGCATTATACTTAGTTCTCCTTCTCGCTCCTTACAATCTTCTTTTTGATAAAGTAAAGGAATACAATTGCAAGCAATCCAAGTATCAGGATAATAAACAGTTTGTACTTATCCCAGTAATAACCTGTGGATTTAATCTCTTTATACTCAACCCTGAATTTTTCACCAATGTCAAAACTAGCCATGTCCTGATTGAATATAACTACATTCCCCAACATCCGGCTTAAAGTATCCTTATCAAATCCTTTCATGAACTCCAACGCGGACTTATCTTTGTAATATGATAATAAGAGTACCTTTGCCTTTCCCTTGTCAAAGGTTTGAAGGACCCCAAAGCTATCGCTGTAATCTGAGCTGAACATCTCTTTCTTTGACAATGGATTTATTATAGAGAATCTCCCCTGATTCACCTTTAGCGGGATATTTATGTTATTTATACCTGAATGACTAAGGGCAAGTATCACAAAATTATAATTTTCAGGGATTTCTCCTTTCCATGGCAATACATCAATATCAGTTATCTCCCTGTTAAACTTTCCCAGTACATCCATTAGGTACACAGAAGGGTCGAACATGTCTTTATCATTCACCATAATGAGGACTTTACCTGACATGCTCCCCATGACGTCCACTACCGGTGTAATCCACTTTCTATCTGCCCCATCAAAGTAGAAATATGAGGAGTCTAAAATAGAGATAGTCAGATTCGGCATACTCCCTCTACATTCTCCCTTACTTATAAAGTAAGATGTAACTATATTAAGATTATTGTTGTAACCTCGTAATTGGTCCTCGGGTATTTTTATGTTATAAGATTTAATGCTGCCGCCGCCTTCTATCTTCATAGCATGAATCAATATCCCGTTAAGAAAGACCTTTAAATAGGCCCTCTCGCTTTCAGGGACAGGGGTATGATTCAGGATTAGTTTCATGTAGAGATTACCGGGGATACCGGAAAATGCAGAGAACCTTATAGGGACATTAAATGATAGGTCACCGAGTCCTGTTGCAGTAAAGCCTTTAATGCCCATGTCCATAAGGCTTATTTCATTGTTTTTGTTCTCTGCTGCCGTGCTTAATTTTGAGGTATTTGCTGATGGGGTTATGAAAGAACCGGTTAAGTCCTTTTTGAGCATAGACAAGCCATTAGTTGATACCAGCAGGTCACCATCTTTTAGTTCTATATCATTGCTGAAATTGCCTGTTATAATGTTTCTCATCCCTTTAACAGGTTCACTATTAACTTGTATGTTAACCTCTTTCCAGTCGTTCAATCTGTTCAGGTTATAAATGAGCGGCAATATGTTCAGATTGTCTGCTTCTTTATCTAAGACAATATTAATGTCCTTATCATAGTTATTAAAGAAGTTTGCAATATTCGTATCAGCATGTTTTGCTGCGATATAGACCTTACTGTTATTGGATATTACCATCCAGAGATTTCCGGTAGGCAGGTCATAGCATATATCACCTGTTATGAAGAGATGTCCCCGTACAGTAACCTTTATATGGTCTGCCCTGGAATGTCCTGTATTAAAGGACACAACAGGTTCATATCCTGTAAGGCCTATGTTTTTTGTAAATAGCGGGGTGTCATCAACAAGTATGGTAAAGGTGCTTCTGTTATCAAGTACCCCGGAAAATCTCAATAACAACTCTATCTTTGCCTTTGACAGCCCCCTGTAATTAGGCAGATAAATATTGAATTCAGTAGTGGCACCGGAAAGATATATGTCTTTTGAATAACCGAGGTCACTAAAAGACAATACCGACTGTTCAGGCTCTGCACTATAAGACGGCACAACTGATGACAATGCGAGAGTTAATAGCAGGAATATTAAGATTTTTAAGACGTTTTGTCTCTTAATTTTGTCTTCTCCCATATTATAATGTCCTTGTTTTCAAATATAGTGTAGTATCCTTTTACCCCATATTCAAACCGCCGGTATACCTTATCCATGTTTTTATCTTTCATACCTATTACATAATCGGCAAATAGGGCAGGATTTGCAATAGCTGAGTTAAATTCATACTGGTAGGGAAGGATAAACCGTTCAGGGTCCTTCATTAAATAGACAACAGGATAAAAACCCTGATCATCAATCAAAATCTTCCCTTTTTTATATTTAAGTATCTCTGCAATCTGTTTGTATCCCCCTGTATTCTCTTCAATTGAACCTGTTAGTGCATGAGTAAATTTTCTCTCATATGCGTCATTTGAATTTAAAGCAAGTATAAAAGAGGATGTAAGGCTGATAACCATTGCAGCAATAAATACATTATGTGCTTCTTTTTTTTCAAAGTTCATTAATATCAGGAAATATATAATAAATATTGAGGATACATAGATGGCCGGATAGAAGAGATTAGAATATATCAGAGAAAAGATGACAAGGAAAGGGATTAATGAAACAAGTCTTTTTTCATAAAAAATTCCTGCAAGGAAAGGGGCTATTATGAGTATTACTTTCAGCAGATATGAAAGCATGAACCATAAACTCCCTGTAATGCTTCCCGCAGAGATAGCGGCAGTAATTTCTGAATTGGAAAACAGCAGTTTGTAATTTGGGAGAAACCCGAATGCCTTTCCTGTGAATACCCAGTTGAGGTATGCAAAGGAGAGGAAAAAGAGGAAATAAGGGGAAAAATAGACAAAGGATACTGCCATAAATTTCCTAAGGGTCTTCCTGTACAGAAAGAATATAATAATAAATATCCAGGGGATGAGGTAAATTGAGCTGAAATGCGTAAAAAAAGACAACCCGAACAGTGGACCTGCTGTGAAAATATATAGTGAGTATTCCTGTCTCACATATTGATACAACAGTTTGATACTGTAAATAATAAAGAAGAAATGGAGGTATAGATCAAATCTCTGGGTAGCAAGAAAAAGGATTGGGATGGAGAAGATCAGGAAGAAGATAAGTGTGATGGCAAGTTTTTTAGATTGAATGTTGTTAATGATTTCCCATGATATGAATGCACTGATCAGTGATGCGATGAAGCCCTGTGTAATGGATATATTCGCCATGAATAATAGGGAAATAACAATCGGAAGAGGAGGATATATAAATCCTATGTTCTCAAGCCTCGGCGGTACACCATTCAAGGCAAGGAGGGCCTTTTCTCCATAAAATAAGAGATATGGGTGCATGAGGTTATGCCCTTCCAGCAGGTGATTTATTGAGAAGTAGATAAGGAAATAGACGGGTATTAGAATGAGAAGTAAGTTATATTTTGAGTACTTGGTCTTCACATGAAAGTCTCCATAGCTCACCCTCCCCCTAACCCCCTCCCGTCAAGGGAGGGGGAATAATCTCAGACTCCCCTCTCCCCCGGCGGGTCCGGGTGAGGGGGCCTCATCTCAAACTCCTCGTTCCATTTTTCTGTACCTCTGGCCAATGTACCGGATAACCAACAGCCATACTATTAACAGGCCAACCACAATTATTGATAGCCATCTCACACTCTCAAACCCTGCGAATACGAGTGCCAGTACAAGGCTGAGTGCCACGGCTATTGCCTTTGCCCCGCGTAGTATAAAAATATCAATCAATGCCTTTGCCTTGTATTTTTCCTCCCGTTCTACCGGCACATACAAGACCTCTTTGGCTGATTGATTGATGGAATAGCTGAAGGCATTATCCATAGTATTAAGAAGGCTCCCCGCCAGCAGGCCTGGAAGAAGAATGAATGCGGCCTCTCCCAAGGTAGCTGTTACCGGCAGGAAAAACAATGCCTTGTCCACCCCATATCTGACCATCACCATCCGGGTGATAAAGACCTGAAGTATCAGAGAAATGAAGTTCGTAAAAGAATAAACACTTGCAAAATGTGCCTTTAGCTGGTCGCCTGAAACAAAATGCAGAACCGTGTTAGTAAACTGATAATCCATTATAGATGAGACCATTTCATACAGCCCTACGATAGCGGCTATGCCAAGCAGATAGGGCGAGCATAGCACTGTCTTTACCCCGTGCTGTAATACCTTATACCCTGCAACAGAGGCGGCAGCAGGTAAATCTACCGGTGTAGTCCTCTTAACCAGTCTGCCGAATAACCATGAGATTCCGGCAATCAATACCAACAGCCCCACACAGGCCAATGATGCCGTAGACGGCTCTATCTTTCTGGAATATCCGGCAACTACTGCACTGCCGAAGAAACCGCCCATGATTCCTCCAAGTCCGATCAGGCCATAGAGACGGCGTGCAGTGTGCACATCTTCGCTGTCATTAAGAAACGCGAAAAAGCCTGCCACCATAATCGTAACGAAGATGTCTCCAAATAAATAAAACATCCAGACAGTGATGTGTGCGGGATTGAGAAGGGCAGAGGCAAAAAGGGCAAATCCCAGCGCAAACATTCCGGTAATGAAAAGGGTCAATCTTTCACGTTTGTAACGGGAGGCAAGCCAGGAAAATAATATCGCTGCCGCAAGTGCAAGGAACATATTTAACTCTTTTGCTATCAGCTCAACCTGTGCGGCATCAAGATACCAACCGGCTAAAGTCAAGCCTGAGACCTGATAATAACCAACAAGCAGGGCCTTTTTAACAGGCTTGATAAGCCAATATGTAGAGATGATGAGAAAGAAATAACTGAACATCAGGATCGCATGCCATCTCTCATGGGCACGCAATATCCACAGTTCCTTTACAATATAGGCAGCAAAAAACAGTAATAACGGTATACGCAGTGTCCAAACAACGTCCATGAACTGAATAAAGAAGGCATGTCCGGGATTTACCAGATTCCCTCCTTTGTAGAATTATTCACTCAAAAATCCCTTCTTAACACCGATTGCCCTTAATCATCCCCCTTAATTTAAGGGGGAAAGAGGGGGTTATAGCTATGATGCATCGTTTTTCTACGCACTTCATAACTCCCCCTTCCCCCTCTTAATCTTAAGAGGGGGGATTCTCTTTGCCCTTTGTGCCTTTGTGAGGGGGCCTCATTCCTCGCAGGCGGCAAAGCGTAATACACTGCCTGAAACTAATTCTATGCCCCCGGCTTTTAATACATTTGCGATTACGTTTACACCCGTTTGCAGTCTCCGCCAGTTGTTGTTTTGTAGTACCCACAACGACATATTATGCTCATCTGTTATCCCATCCCCCAGCTCATGCCGGAGGGAACTTTCCTGAAGATAATCCAATTGCAGATTAACCTTAAGGAGAGTATCAGGGGTTTTGATATCAAGATACCATGTACGCTGTATACATTTTAACGGGCTTATTTCAGGTGGCAACGATTCAGGGATACGCTCTGTCTCAACCTCTAACCTGACTCGTGCAGGTCTATTCAATTCCTGTATATAAAGTATGCCGACTGGTCTTGCGAGAAGCTCCTCCATAAGCACTACAGATTTATCACCTTCTCTGATTTCAGCACTCGCAGTCATATTCAATTGAACTGTCTGACGTAGTTTTTTTTCATCCTCACCGGGCAGTGTTAATGGCGGAAACGTGAAGTATGGCAGCCAATGGGCAGTATTAAATGGTGTGGGCTCAAGGATCATTTTTTTAAGAAGAGGATAACGCCATTGATTGTATAATCGCAATGCCTCAACCTGTTGCTCAAAAGGTTCCCCTTTTGCACCCGGATACAGCTCTTTTGATAAGTCCTGTTTAATAGTAAGCTCCAATGAGTTCACAAGACTATTAAATTCATTAGGACGGAACCATGCAAAACCGCCGACAGGCTTACTTTCCTTGCGTAGTTTCTCAAAAAATCCCTGCTGCTCCTTTTCTATTGTTACACCGAGGACATGGCTGATACGTTTTTTAAAGTACTGAAACAACTGGTCATTCTTTAATGTCTTTTCTTTTAATGGGTTGGGACTGCCAAGCTCAGGTGTATAAAAATACTGATAATTATCATTAAGGATATTACTCGGAAACGGCAGGACAGGGTCGGCATTGCGTCCGAAGGTAAGATCAAAATCCCATGGGATAATTACCCATTTACCTGTTTTTTTGCTGTGATAGAGGAAGTAGTTCTTATTGTATGTATCGCCATTACCTATTATGGTATTTAAGACCAGCCAGTTAATTACTGAGTCTACATCAAAATGCTCATTTAAAAAGCTGTGGAACTGCTCAACCGGTGTTGAATTAATCTCCTCAATCAGATTACGCAGAGAGGCAAAATCCCTGTCTTTAGGAGAAAGCTTTAACCAACACTCTTCCAAACGACCTTGATTTGCAGGCTCCATGTCACCGCAGTATACAATGTCATCCGGGTGATAGAATTCACCGTCTTTCCCAAGCCCAATGCGGTTAAGCATAGACGTATCAATCCATTCGATAAACAGATAAAGGCCGATGAATTTTCCGTTAATATTCAGCCGGTAATATTCTACTTTTGGAGAGGCCATGCCGAGTGAAGACGCCAGGTTCCACGCTATCCAATCACGCATATATGAAGGGTCAGTAGACATAGAGTGAAGGGATATTTTTCTGTTGCCCTGCCATGTATGTCCTTCGTTAATTCTTATCAGTAAGGACTTTTTGAGAAATGTGCGGGTAAATTGTCCGGATACTTCAACACGGCCGGAAATGCGAGTGCCATTTTCTACAATATCTACAGGGAAAGTAGATGTATCATAAGGTTCCTTGCGGAACAGTACCTCCGCATCCTTAGTATCCATTTCAAGGTCAAGCGTCTTGAAATGGTTTTCTGCCGCACCTGCATCAATCCATCCCATGAACAAAATAATTGCTGTTAAAATGATTATCTGATTTATCTTCATCCGAAAATCCTTTTTTAACGCAAATGGCTCCCCCCTTAAATTAAGGGGGGCAAGGGGGGTTATCGCTATGGATGCATCGTTCTTCTATGCATTTCATAACTCCCCCTATCCCCCCTCTTATCTTAAGAGGGGGGATTCCCTTGCTCCTTTGTGAGCCAACGGCTCATGCTATCATTTCTTCCAGTTCGTTGATATGCCGATATGCACGCCACTGTTTCGGTTAATATTACTTCCATCTAAGTCCATGACATAAGATGTATTGATAGTCGTTGTCCTATTCAGTTGGTATTTCAGCAGGAACTCTGAGTTGATCTGATGATAATGGTAACTATCATTAGGGCCATATATATCAACACTTCCGGATTCTGCTCCTGCGAATGAAGAAAGTGCTGATAATCTGAATCCTGCCTGCCATGATGGAGTTATTACATTCTTTTCCCATTTACCATAAGCCCACAATTCACTGCCGATTCCCCCGCTGCGTAAGGTTATGCCGAATCCTCCGCCCCAGATGCCTTTATTGTGGACTGTAAAAGGGTTTAGATATGGGTCAGGCTCGATGCGATAATAAATACCTGCATCAATCCCGGCTTTGCCGCCATCAGGGCGGGAACCAAGCAAATTACCTCGTCTGGTTGGTAATATCGCATTAACCTGCCATGTCCTGCCGTTACGAAACCGGTTGAGCCTCCCCCTTATCCCAATCTTAATGTCATCAATACTGTTGTTTGTTCTTATACCATCGTCTCTGTAGTTCCAACCGGTTGAGGCGATCAGGTTGTAATAATAAGAATAGCCGTACTCACCGTACAAATAGTACGTAGCCTCCTGATGTTTATCGGTATATTGCATAAGCTTACCATCCCTCTTCCAGAAACTATCGGCCTGTGAATAGCTGATGCCGGTAGAACCTACAGAATCCCCTTCACTCTGCATCCACGGACTTGCATAAACATTACCGGAAAATAAAAGGAGCAACAAATATAGTTGAATACTTATTACATGGATGGATGATTTACATGGATAAATGATAAATCCCAAATATGAAAATAATCTTGAGGCTGTTTCCAATTAAACTCCATTGATTACAAGAAGAAAACAATGTTGCAATCTCAATTAAACATGAAGCAGTTTCACATTTTGAACGCAACATTACTCCTAAGGATTTATAGGATTAGAATTTCTGAATTATTGATGAAAAAATGGTAAAAGTAAAGAAGAAAACAATTGAGATAAAACAAGACAGAACTTTGACTCACTGTTTGCAATTCAGCAAGGCAGGAATGCACCAGCGATTTATTTCAAGGAACTATTTGAGCAATGCCATGGCGGAAGTTCAACCACTTCTTAAATCTGTAGTTGTTTTCTCCTTTACTTTTCCCCTGGTTTCATAAATAATGCCAACATGTATACTGAGACACTTACTCCGTTAGAGGAAGTTTTGATCAAGCGGTTCATTGAGGTTATCAGAGAATTAATAGATGTTGAGTCTGTATATCTTTTTGGGTCGAGGGCAAGGGGGGAAGGGAGTATTGAGAGTGATATTGACATTGCTGTTGTTGTTAAAGACAGGGAGATGATCAAGGATGTCACCCGCAGTGTGTTGGATGCCTCTATAAAGATTGTTGAAGAGATGAATATCAGTGGAGAACTCATATTAAGCCCAATTGTCATTGAAGATGCCTTGTTAAAGGGGGACATCGGAGTAGGGAAAAGGATCAGGGAAGAGGGGATTTTGCTATGGTCAAAGAGATCGGAAAAGAAGAGAGAGACGGCTACATAACCGGTGCACTGAACCTTTCAAGAGAGAAGATAGAAGGCGCTATTGACGCCTACAGGAGAGGGAATTACGGCCAGGTGCTGTCTTCTTTATATTACGCTTACTTTCATCTCATCAAGGCCCTTCTTTACCAGAAAGGCTTTGACCCAAAAAGCCATGAAGGGGTTTACTCCATGCTGAACCTCCATTTCATAAAACCAGGGACATTGGATAAAAAATACAGCAGGCTCTTTGAACACCTCCATAAGGCCAGGGAGATTGCAGACTATAATCCACTTGCCCCTAAATACGATAAAGGGGATGCTGCCGGATACGTACACACATTTTCTGAAGTAGCCCCTGGGATTATAGAAATTATCAGGAATTATGATGAATTTTCTAAACCGGTATCAATCTCAATAGAGGAGTTAAAGCGTCTTTCAAAACAATAGGGCAGAACAATAGGGATTATAAATTCTGGAGTAATTAAATAAAGGTTGTACTTGACAAATAGTTGAACTATTTGTAAGGTAGTGCCATGCAAATAGTGAGGGAATTATATCAAAAGGTACGGCAATACATAAATACACCGGAGGCCATTGTTATTACCGGGATGCGGCGTGTTGGGAAAACTACCCTGCTACGGCATATCATGCAGGAGATTGAGTCGGATAACAAGATATTCATTGACCTTGAGAATCCTGTTAACCGTAAGCATTTTGAAGAGACTAATTATGAGAAGATATTAGATGCACTGATGTTCCTGGGTCTTAAAACCGGGGAAAGCGGGTTTGTATTTCTCGATTAGATACAATTTGTCAGCCAAATCCCTTCAGTTGTCAAATACCTTGCTGATCATTACAGGATAAAGTTTTTTCTCAGCGGGTCTTCAAGTTTCTATCTAAAAAATCTTTTTTCAGAGTCTCTGTCAGGGCGAAAGTATCTCTTTGAGCTTCACCCATTTAACTTCCGTGAATATCTGAGTGCAAAGAATCCTGCACTCAGGCTTGAAAACATTCAAGGCAGGGTTGCCAGGGGACTCTTTGAAGAGATTGACAGGTATTACAGTGACTATATTATGTTCGGTGGATTCCCCGGAGTGGTCTTGAAGGAATCGTCAGAAGAGAAGAGGATGATGCTTCAGGATATCTTTTCCTCTTACTTCCATCTTGAGGTTATTCAGCTTGGGGATTTCAGAAAGACCAATGTGATCAGAGATCTGATGCTGCTTCTTATGGAGCGGGTCGGTTCCAAACTGGATTTTCAAAAGCTCTCTAAAGAGTTGGGGGTATCAAGAGAAACGATTTATAACTATATGGCCTTCCTTGAAAATACCTACTTTATCTCCCTTATCAGGCCATTCAGCCGCAGCCGGGACTCTGAGATACGCAGTATGCCTAAATTTTATTTATGCGATACTGGGATTATCAATCATATCACCGGGCATATCACCGGGCATATCACCGGGCAAATTACCGGGCAGTTTGCCGGCATTGGCGAGGGTGCATTATTTGAAAACGCAATTTATTCAGCGCTGAGGGACAAGGGAGAGGTCAATTATTATCAGCGAAAAAGCGGAGCTGAGATTGATTTCATCCTGGATAAAAATCATGCGTACGAAGTAAAGCTGATGCCTTATGAGCAGGACTTAAAACGATTAAAGACAATAACCGGAGAGCTTAATCTCAAGAGCTGTCGAATTATCTCAAGGAAACATACAGAGCTTGAAAACACACAGTATGGTTTTATGCTTTGATAAAAAAATAGGATAGAAATTGTTAATCAATTGAAGGTGTCTAATGGCTAAAGAACCAGAAAACAAGTCAATGGAATCATGGATATGGGATGCAGCGTGCAGTATCCACGGTGCTGTTGACGCCCCTAAGTATAAAGATTTCATCCTGCCACTCATCTTTGTTAAACGTCTCTGCGATGTCTTTGATGATGAAATCAACCGGATTGCGTCAGAAGTCGGTTCAAGAGAGAAGGCATTCAGACTCGTTGAACATGATAAAAAGCTGGTACGGTTTTATATCCCCCTGAAATCAAATAATGCAGAAGAGCCGGTCTGGACTGCTATCCGCAAACTGACTGCTAAAATTGGTGAAACCCTTACAACGCACCTGCGCGCTGTTGCCAAAGAAAACCCCCTTCTTTCCGGAATTATTGACCGTGTGGACTTTAATGCCACGACCCACGGCGTACGTGATATAGATGATGACAGGCTTTCCAATCTCATAGAAAAGGTCAGTACTAAACGTCTTGGGCTTAATGACGTAGAACCGGACATCATCGGCAGAAGTTACGAATATCTCATACGCAAGTTCGCCGAAGGGGGCGGGCAGAGCGCCGGGGAATTCTACACTCCGAAAGAAGTGGGTATGATAATGGCAAAGATTATGAACCCCGAACATGGGATGACCATCTACGACCCCTGCTGCGGCTCCGCAGGGCTTCTTATAAAATGTGAACTGGCGCTGAATGAAAAGATGCAGGGTCAGGGGAGAAAGAAGTTTTCCGGGTTGACACTCTACGGACAGGAATACATCGCCCAGACCTGGGCCATGGCCAACATGAACATGATTATTCATGACATGGAAGGTCAGATAGAAATAGGCGACACCTTCCGTAATCCTAAGTTCAGGGATAACAATAGGCTCATGACCTTTGACCGCGTAGTTGCTAATCCCATGTGGAACCAGACCATGTTCGGGGAAAGGGATTACAATGCCGATACATTCGGACGCTTCCCTAACGGCGCCGGATACCCCGGAAACAAGGCCGATTGGGGCTGGATGCAGCATATCTTTGCGAGCCTGAATGACAGAGGAAAGGCCGCTGTAGTCTTTGACACCGGCGCAGCAAGCCGAGGCTCCGGCAATTCCAACAGCAATAAGGAAAAGGAAGTCCGCAAGTGGTTTGTTGAAAATGATATTATGGAAGGGGTGCTTTACCTGCCGGAAAACCTCTTCTACAATACCTCTGCACCGGGGATCATCCTCTTCCTGAATAAATTGAAACCGGCAGACCGGAAGAACAAGCTCTTCCTTGTCAATGCCTCAAAGGAATTCGCCAAAGGCGACCCGAAAAACTATATCACGGAAGAAGGAATCGGAAAAATCGCCTCGGCCTTCCTCAAATGGGAAGAGATAGAAAAGTTCAGCCGTATTGTGACAAAAGAAGAAATCGTCAGGAACGACTACAACATCTCACCCAGCCGTTACATCCATGTGAGCGAAGCCGAAGAATACCGGCCGATTACGGAGATTGTGGAGGAACTGAACGCCCTTGATGAGGAGGCAAAGGAAACAAATGCGGCATTGCGGGCGATTCTATCAAGGATAGGGATATGAAGAAAGAGAAAGAGTTATTTAGGAATTAGGAATTAGGAATTAGGAATTAGGAATTAAGAATTAGGAATTAAGAATTAAGAATGGGGATTTGTTGATGAAACATGATAATATTGTTCAAGAAAAGTCGTATGCATTTGCCTTGCGGATGGTGAAATTGTATCAGCATCTATCGGAACAGAAAAAGGAATTTGTTCTTTCCAAACAGGTGCTGCGCAGCGGAACCTCCATCGGGGCCAATGTGGAGGAGGCTATTGGCGGACAATCGGAAAGGGATTTCTCGGCTAAAATGAGCATTGCCTACAAAGAAGCGAGAGAGACGCATTATTGGCTGCGTCTGCTGCGTGATTCCGGATACCTCGGCGCAAACGAATCTACCTCTATCATCACAGACTGCGAAGAACTCTTGAAGCTCACAGGAAGCATCATCAAAACTATGAAATCGAAAAGAATTACTAATTCCAAATTATGAATTACGAAATGTTTTTCTACATTCCTAATTCCAGATTCTCAATTATGAATTACTTGATCCTGCCCACAGAGGAGGAGTTGTTGGCAGTAATTGAACGGAAGCGGGAACTTATAGTGCGGGACCAACAGGTGCGGTATGGAGGGGGATAGGTGTAATGACTGACTACTCGCTACTCTTGGAAGACCCTCCTCGCGGTTGGATGCAAGCAAGACTTGATGACATTTGCAGGCGTGTCCAAGACGCCGCGTCGCCCTCGGCTAACGGGCAACGTTTGTATCTCGGTCTTGAACATCTTGCGTCTGGGCTTCCCACGCTGGTGGGCCGTGGAAAGGAATCTGATGTTCGCAGTGGCAAGACAACGTTCCGCAAAGATGATATTCTTTTCGGCAAGCTGCGTCCTTATCTTCGCAAGTCCGTGTTGGTGAGCGAGGACGGCATCTGTTCGACAGACATTCTCGTATTCCGAGCGACGGAGAAGTGCATCCCTGAGTTTTTATGCCTCTTGACACATACAGACGAGTTCGTAGGTCACTCAAAAAAAACGACATCGGGTGTTCAGCATCCGCGTACATCATGGGCGGCATTACGAGAGTTTAAACTCTATGTTCCTCCCCTCCCCGAGCAGAGGAAAATTGCAGCAGTGTTGGGACAGGTACAGCAGGCGATCGAGCAACAGGAACGGCTGATTGCACTGACTACGGAACTGAAAAAGACACTCCTCCACCAACTCTTCACCCAGGGCCTGCACGGCGAACCCCAAAAACAAACCGAAATCGGCCCCGTACCGGAGAGTTGGAAGGTGGTGCGCCTTGACTCATTGTTCCGAATTCAGCAAGGTAAGCAGGTTTCAAAGAAGAACCGCATTGGCGATAACCAGTGTCCTTTCCTCCGCACGAAAAATGTCTTTTGGGGCCGACTTGATTTGTCAGAACTTGACGAAATGTACTTCACTGAAGCGGAAGAAAAGCGATTGACCTTACAGCCGGGAGACCTGCTTGTTTGTGAGGGTGGCGACATTGGGCGTACAGCAATGTGGAACGGAGAGTTGGCTGCTTGTTACCATCAAAACCATCTTCATCGAGTGAGGGCTGTCAATCTCGAGAATGTTGAGCCGGCCTTCTTGATGTATTGGCTCTGGTATGCGTTTGAGTTTGGGCACCTGTATTTTGGCAGGGGAAATGTAACGACCATCCCGAACTTATCTCAATCGAAGCTGGCGGAGTTGCCTATTCCATATACTCAGCTAAATGAGCAGCGCGAAATTGTTGCCGCACTTGATGCATTGTCAGCGAAAGAAGAATTGCACAAGCGCAAACATGCCTTACTTTCTGACCTCTTCCGCACCCTGTTGCACCAGTTGATGACAGCGCAGATAAGGGTCAATGATATTGATCTTACGGTTTAACTTTCATTTTAATTTGATTGTATAATAAATAAAAATGCTATATAACTGAAAAAATCAGTATTAGCCGGAGGGATATTATGAGAACGTCAGCGGTTGGACAAAAATTTCAAAGGGTAGTCCTGTAATAACAGGCACAAAAATACGGGCTATTGAGTCCCTGTCTTGCTTTTCATTTTGGAATGTGCAATAGTTTAGCGACTCTCCCCAGGCAGGAGTCCGGTGTTTTGTGCGGGCCAAAAAATTATGACGAAAAAGATACCTATTAAAATAGAACCTTGTCCAATTATTGAAGCTGTTGTTGACTTCAGGTTTGACTCAGTAATGCCTGCTGATGCCATATTTGGGATAATTTATAAATCATTTAGAGAGGAATTTCATGATAAAGTTGAAAACCTCCCAATACTACAAATACCTGAAGCGATACGCTCGCAAGATCCAAATTTCCGTTTTCAGCCATATTATCGTTTCCAGAATGAAAATTACCTTTTACAAATTGGTCCCAGGGTTATAAATTTTATAAATCAAAAAAATTATTTAGGATGGGACGCGTTTTACTCAAGGATAAAAGATGCGCTATTAAAGGTTCAAGGACTGGAATTAGTGACAAACTTTAACCGATTAGGAATAAGGTACATCAATATGTTTCCCTTTGATATATATGATAGGATTAACCTTGAAATATTTATGAGTGGGGGACGATTAAAAGCCAATCAAACAACAGTACGTACTATTATTCAAACGAGCAACTTCACTACTAATTTACAGATTGCCAACAATGCGCAGGTTGCAACTACTAATGCCATCATAACAGGCTCAGTTATTGATATTGATACGTACATCGAGATTGATAATTTACCAATTTTCCAGAATCCGGATGAAATTATCGGTAATGCACATAATGAAGAAAAACGATTGTTTTTCGATCTTCTAAAAGACGATTTAATAGCAGAGATGAATCCTGTCTATGCTGCTGAATGATTGGAGGTGACTAATGTCTGAAACACGTAATACTGTTTCAAAGCTAATTATTCCAGTTTCCCTATCTCTTATTGCTTTACAGGGTTATCCCTTAGAAGACGCATTGCCTGTACCTTCCAAAAACTACGATTTACCCATTGTCTCAAAAAGATATTCATGGGAAGAAACAAAAGCAGATCAATATTATGACTTGATTGGTCAAAACAGATATCAAATCATTAAAAGATTTACAGAAAACATTTTGAAAGAATCTGTTGATATCCCTCCTGAATTTTCGAAAGCAATCAATGATGAGTTTTGGAATATTTTATGATTGCATTAGATGATTTCCGTATTTTCCTTCCGAAATATTTATCAGAAGAATCCACACTAAGCCTCTTTCAGGAACTTACTCAATTTCCCTTAAATATTGATGCCCGTTTTTATTCAAATAAATATTTATACCCAAATGATATTCTTCAGGGCGATGGGCTTAATGGAATGTTGCTGGTTAACCTACCGGATACAAAGATTGGTGCGGGTAAGGCAATCATTATCTCTAACTCTTGCGATATGGATACCTCTAACTCTGGCCTGTTTGCATCATCAATTTGTTATTGTCCTATTTTTAAGCTAAACAAGTATGAGGGCATGCTAAAAAGCAAGTACCCGGATTTATCGGATACCAGGATTCCTAAACACATTCAGGATATAAGAGCACAAAGAGTCTCACAGATTTTCTTTCTCCCGTCTGCGGGTGAATTGCAAAACGATTCCTTTGTCTTTTTTGATAAAATATGTAATTGTGACAATTTAAGCATAGATAGGGCAACATTGAATAACAGAAAAATATTTATGTTGAGCAACTATGGGTTCTATTTATTCTTATTTAAATTGTCAATTCATTTTACGAGAATAAGAGAGTCTATAGATAGAACTTAAGTTATGAATTCTTTCACTGAACACAAAACCGTCCAGTCCCGCATCCTGAAATATGCAGAGGGAATCGGCTGGTCTTACGTTGACAGGAGTACTGCGGAAAAACGGCGTGGATTTAATTCAGGATCAAGTGATATTCAGGAACGGTGCCGCACGGCGTCGCTCTATTTTGAAGATACTCTCTATGCCAAGGTCAGGGAGTTTAACCCCCGCTATCAGGAGACAGAGGGGGCGCTGGTCAGCCTTTTCAGCAAGTTAAAAACTGACATTTACGGAAACCGTGATTTTGTCAAATACCTCCGCAACGAGGGTACCTTTTTTGATAAGGAAGAAAACCGTGACCTGAATCTGATACTGATTGATTATGTGAATCCCCGTAACAATATATTTGAGGTAACAGAGGAATTCTACTGGTTCAACGGGCATTACGGCAATCGCGAGGATGTGGTTTTTCTCATCAACGGCATACCGGTGCTGGTCATTGAGTGTAAAAATGCTAATAAAGATGAAGCCATAGCACTCGGTATAGACCAGATCCGCCGCTATCACCGGGAGACGCCGGAGTTTTTTGTCCCTGAGCAGATTTATACTGCTACCGAGGCCATTGGTTTCTTCTATGGTGTGACATGGAATTCTTTGCGCCGCAATATCTTCAACTGGAAGGATGAAGAGGCGGGCAACCTTGAGGGGAAAATCAAGACCTTCTGCGCCATTCCTCAGGTCTTGAAGTTTATCAAAGACTACATCCTTTTCGTGGAGAAAGATGAAGAGCTGTCAAAGTTCATTCTCCACCAGCACCAGACTGCCGCTGTTGAGCGGATCATGGAACGGTCTCATGATGCGGCCCGGCACAGGGGACTCATCTGGCATACTCAGGGGAGCGGTAAGACCTATACAATGATCAAGTCTGCTGAAATGCTTTTCAAGGCTCCGAAACTTGACAAGCCTACGGTAATCCTGATGATAGACCGCAATGAGCTGGAAGACCAGATGCTCAAAAACCTGCTTTCGCTTGGTTTGGGAAATGTGGAACATGCGTATAAAATCAGCCGCCTCAATGAACTCTTAAGATCCGATTATCGCGGCATTATCGTGACTATGATTCACAAATTCAGGGACATGCCCGCTAACATAAGCACGAGAAGCAATATCTTCGTGTTGGTAGATGAAGCCCACCGGACAACAGGAGGTGACCTCGGTAATTACCTGATGGCAGGGCTTCCCAACGCAACTTATATAGGCTTTACCGGAACGCCGGTGGATAAAACAGCCTACGGTAAAGGCACATTCAAGACATTCGGCATGGAAGATGAGAAAGGGTATCTGCACAAGTATTCCATTTCTGAGAGTATCGAAGACGGCACAACCCTTCCACTTTATTATAACCTTGCGCCCAACGACATGCGTGTACCTTATGAACAATTAGATAAGGAGTTTCTCTCCCTCGCAGAGACAGAAGGTATTGCAGATATTGAAGAGTTGAATAAGATCCTCGACCGTGCGGTGAATCTGAAAAACTTCCTGAAGGCACAGGACCGTATTGAAAATATTGCGCAGTTTGTTGCAAGGCATTACAGGGAGAATGTGGAACCGCTGGGGTATAAGGCATTTCTTGTAGGTGTTGACCGCGAGGCATGCGCACTCTACAAGAAGGCGCTGGATAAATACCTGCCGCAGGAATACTCGCAAGTTGTCTATACCGGGAATAATAATGACACGGCGCTGCTGAAGGAATTCCATCTTGAAGAGAAGAAAGAGAGGCAGATTCGAAAGGCATTTACTAAATATGGCGAGCCCCCGCAAATCCTTATTGTCACAGAAAAACTCCTCACAGGTTTTGATGTCCCCATTCTTTATGCCATGTATCTGGATAAACCGATGCGTGACCATACCCTATTGCAGACCATAGCCCGTGTCAATCGCCCTTATGAGGATGAAGAAAAGGAGATGGTAAAGCCTCATGGATTTGTTCTGGATTTTATAGGTATCTTTGAGAAACTGGAAAAGGCCCTTGCCTTTGACAGCGATGAAATAAACGCCATTGTTAAGGACCTTTCACTTTTAAAGATGTTATTCAGAAACAAGATGGAGAGTAAGGCACCGGACTACCTTAAACTAATTCAGCACAATTTTAATGACAAGGATGTAGATAACCTGATTGGACATTTCCGTGACAAAGAAAGGCGCAAAGAGTTTTTTAAAGATTACAAAGAGCTGGAAATGCTTTATGAGATCATATCGCCCGATGCCTTCTTACGAGAGTACATAGATGATTACAGGGCGCTCTCGGCCATGTATGATATTGTTAGGAAGGCATACACAAATAAGGTCTATGTTGATAAGGAATTTCAGCGTAAGACGAATGAGCTTGTAAGGGAGCATGTTGGTGTATGTGGCTTGCAGGCGGTAGACGAGATTATTGCAATAGACGAAAAAACTATTGAGATTATCAAAAAGAAAGAAGGCGGGGATAACACAAAAATAATTAACCTTATTAAAGGCATTGAACGGATTGCTGAAGAACATAGCGATGACCCTTATCTTATCGCCATGGCTGAAAGGGCAAAAGCCGTTCGGGAAAACTATGAGGACCGCCAGACAACGACTTCCGAAGCCCTGGATACACTGCTTAAAATGATTGAACAGAACGAACAACGCAAGAAGGAGCAGGCCGAACTCAGGTTGGATGGGTTGACTTATTTCATTTACAACTACCTGAGGGAAGGCGGTCTTTCAGACGCTGAACAGGCAGGTAAAGATATAAAAGAGATACTGATAGAATATCCTGATTGGGCACACAGCGATAAATCCATGCGGGAGGCCAGGCAAAAGACAACGTTCAGGATCTGCCGGTCTACCATACTCTCTGGCACACTCTCTGATGACAACCTCGATAAAGTTTCTGAAATAGTAGATAACCTTTTCCGCCTGATCGGGAAGTCAAGGAATGATAAATGACAAGATGGGAAAACAGAAAAGATTTTAAATCGTCCGTTCTGACATGGGCGGATAAACTTGAGATCAAGGTTCAATCAATATATCTGCGTCCTATGAAAAACAAGTGGGCCTCATGTTCCCAAAACGGCCGCCTGAATTTTAATGCTGAACTGCTGAATATAGAGAGAGGACTCGGGGAATATGTCATTGTCCATGAGCTGATGCATCTTCGCACCCCTAATCATGGCTCACTCTGGAAGAGTTACATGAATGTTTATATGCCTGGTTGGGAATTGCGTGATAATAAATTGAAGGTTTTATGAGGCTCTTGCAAAAGTCTCTGTTATCCCCGAAATCATCTATCCCCGATAAAAACATTCGTGGACGGATATGTTTTTCTGTTAAAAAACGATAGATTCCCGCTAAAAACATGCGGGAATGACAGCTTTTTGGGACTTTTGTAAGAGCCTCTTATGCTTTGAAAAAAATATGATAGAAATTGTTAATTAAGATATGTATAATGTGGGGCAGAATTTCAAGAGAAGTTTCTTCCTGCATATTTACACAAAGGGATTTTCGAGTGAAGATAACAAGAAAAGAAGTGGAACATGTGGCGAACCTTGCGAGGCTTGCTCTTAAAGAGGAAGAGATGGAGCAGTTTACTGTTCAACTGAGCGACATCCTTACTTATGTGGAAAAGTTGAATGAACTTGATACGAAGGATGTAGAACCGACTTCTCATGCATTGCCGGTTAAAAATGTGATGAGGGAGGATAAGACTACAGAATCAATAGAGAGAAGAAAGGCGCTTGGGAATGCACCTGACAGGACGGAGGAGTTTTTCAGGGTGCCTAAGGTGATTGAGTAGGGAGTCGAAGATAGAAGTAAGAGGCAAGAAGTTAGAAGTAAAAAGAAAGATGAAGAGGCAAGACGTAAGAAACAGATTCAGGAGGGTCAGGTTTTGCTGAGAAAGATGCTTAGGGCTAAGATACACAGGGCGACAGTGACGGATGCTAACCTTAGTTATGAGGGGAGTATTACCATTGATGAAGACCTGATTGAGGCCGCAGGTATATTACCTTATGAGCAGGTTATGGTGTCAAACCTGAATAATGGTGAGCGGTTTGAGACTTATGTTATCCTTGGTCAGCGTGGAAGCGGCCAGGTGTGCCTGAATGGCCCTACAGCGAGAAAGGCACTGTCTGGGGATAAGATAGTTATATTCTGTTATGAATCCTATAGTGAAGAGGAACTGAAGACTTACAAACCTAAGATAATTATTGTGAATGAGAAGAATGAGATAGTTTCGACAGACACAAAGTTATGAGCAGGGAGCAGAAGTAAGAAGTTAGAAGCAAGACGTAAGAGAGGGATGCTTAGATTATTCCCCCTCCCTTGAGGGGAGGGGGTCAGGGGGAGGGTGAGACTATGAAGCATGGGATGCCGTTGCTCACCCCCACCCTAACCCTCCCCCCTCAAGGGGGAGGGGATAAATTGGCATAGGTGCTCTTTGTGGGGAGGGTGAGCTATGGAGATATTCGCGTGGAACTTTATAGTCTGACAATACATGAGCTTCATGATCTTCTGAAAAAAGGAGAGGTCTCATCCCGTGAGATTACTGCATCTGTCTATGATAGAATACATGAGGTTAATGATAAGGTTCGTGCTTATCAGTTTCTAACAGAAGACAAGGCGTTCGCACAGGCAGAACATGCGGACAAAGTAATAAGCAGTGGAGGGAATGTCCCCTATCTTACAGGTATTCCGCTTGCAATAAAAGATAATCTATGCACAGAGGGTGTGCCGACTACCTGTGCCTCAAAGATACTTTATAATTTTATCCCGCCATATAATGCAAATGTAATCAACCGGCTTGAGAATGAAGGTTATGTTCATACCGGCATGACCAATATGGATGAGTTTGCAATGGGCTCTTCAACAGAGAACTCGGCATTTCAGACTACAAGAAACCCATGGGATATTGAAAGAGTACCGGGCGGCTCAAGCGGCGGCTCTGCTGCTGCGGTTGCAGCAGATGAATGTATTGCGGCACTCGGTTCTGATACCGGAGGCTCAATACGCCAGCCAGCGGCCCTATGCGGTGTAGTGGGGTTTAAACCGACTTATGGTCGTGTTTCACGTTATGGCCTGATTGCATTTGCTTCATCACTTGACCAGATTGGACCTATCACAAAAGATGTAACTGATTCTGCAATAATGTTAAAGGCCATAAGCGGTCATGACAGTAAAGATTCCACCTCTGTTAATCAACCTGTGCCTGATTATCTCAGTGTTTTGGGGCGTGATATAAAAGGTATGAGACTTGGTATCCCGCGTGAGTATTTCATCGGCGGCCTTGCACCTTCAATAGAAAATAGTGTGAAGAAGGCATTGAGTGTGCTTGAGGGGCTTGGTGCTGAAACAGTTGAAATTTCCCTTCCGCATACTGAATATGCAGTTGCAGTCTATTATATTATTGCTACAGCAGAGGCAAGCTCCAACCTTGCCAGATATGACGGGGCCAAATACGGTTACAGGGCAAAGGATGCGGTTGACCTGATTGATATGTACAAAAAGACAAGGGATGAAGGATTCGGTTCTGAAGTCAAAAGGAGGATAATGCTTGGGACTTATGTCCTCAGTGCAGGATATTATGATGCCTATTACAAAAAGGCACAGCAGGTCAGGACCCTGATAAAAGGGGATTTTGATAAGGCATTTACACAGGTAGATGCCATACTGACACCAACTTCACCGACACCTGCATTCAAGGTCGGAGAGAAGACACAGAACCCCCTTGAGATGTATCTATCAGATATATTCACAATATCAGTAAACCTTGCGGGGATTCCCGGTATCTCGATACCGTGCGGATTTACAAAAGAAGACCTCCCTGTTGGATTGCAGATACTCGGCAGGCATTTTGATGAAGAGAAGATATTGCAGATAGCATATAGCTATGAGCAGGCTACGGAGTGGCATAAGAAGAGGCCGGAGATAGGATAGAAGTTAGAAGCAAGAGGCAAGATGTCAGAAGCAAGAAATGAGGCCCCCTCCCCCGTGCCCCCCTCCTGCCTCCCCCCGCAAAAGAGGGGGGAGGAATTTGGAAGGAATTTAATTGCAGCCCTCCCGCAAGGGGAGAGGGAGGCTAACGTGAATTCCCCCTCCCTTGACGGGAGGGGGGTAGGGGGAGGGTGAGCTATGGAGATTCTCGGATGAACCCACATGAACCAAGGTTCACAAAGGGACATGAAAATCAGCGGGACAAGAATGTCCCACCTATCCTCATAGATATGGATAGGCGGGGTTTTCTTACCCCGCCGGAAGGATTTTCGGATGAACTCGCATGAGCGGGGCGCTCACAAATGGCAATGAAAACCCCACCCTCACCCTAACCCTCTCCCTGAGGGAGAGGGGGCTACGTTGATTCCCTCCCCTTCAAGGGGAGGGGTAGGGTGGGGATGGGG